>JANLSP010000374.1:0-8167 GCA_031362485.1 Novosphingobium sp. | reverse complement strand
CGGCTGGCGCGGTTTGAGGCCGATCCGGCGCAAGGTGGCGTTGAATGCGCGGGCATCGGATTCCGAGGCGCTCCATTCCGAGCGCCAGGTGATCGAGAGCGAAATCGACAGTTCGGGTCCGTTCTTGACCCAGTGCGGCATCTTGACCGGAACATAAAGCGCTTCGCCAGCGGTCAGGGGATATTGCGTGCCGCGCGCGGCGAATTCATCGCGCCAGTCAAGATTGCGGTGGTGCGCGCCGAAGGCAAATGCCTCGTGGGTTTGCGGCGATGCGAGGCATTCGTCGTTGGCGGGAAACATGGTCAGGACCTTGTTTCCGCGCACCTGCACAAGAATGTTGTGCTCGGGATCGAAGTGAAACGGCGTCACTGCATTGGCGGCCGAAACGAAGACAAAGCCTTCGAGATTGAGCATCGGCCCAGTCCGGTCGCGGATCGCGGGTTCGACCTCGGCCAGCGTCGCTTCGAGCAGCGCGCAGTATTCGGGCACATTCTCAATGAATTTCAGCGCCATCCACGAGCCGTTTTCTTCGATCGAGCGGATCGTCTCGGCGATCCCCAGCCTGGGCGCGGGCACATCGCCGGGCGCAATGCCCACTGGCAGGTCGCCCTGATTGTATTCGACATGCTCGGGGCGCAGCCGGGTTGCCAGCTCCACCATGGCCTCAAGCGTCAGCAGTGGATGCGTGCTCAGGTTGTGGCGCAGTTTGCAGACTTTCTCCGGGTAGTCCCGCGTGAGGCCATCGAAACTGGCGGGATCGAATGCAGGATCAGTCATCGTTCTTCGCACCTTTCTTGCGGATAATCGTGCCAAAGCTGTCGAGGCTCCGGCACAGGGAATACTGTAGCCGGCGGCCCGGGCCCTTCAGCGAAACCGCGACATGCGCGATTGGCATTCTTTCGCCCCACAAGGAGTTGATCATGGGGTGGTCGGGCTTGGCGCAGCTATCGACCCATGCGATTTCGGGATCGCGGAGCAGATGCGGCAGTGCCTCGATCTCGAGCAATACTCCAGGCGAATAGCGTCCGAGGCTCTCATCATAAGTGATCTTGAACGACCAGGCTGCGGGCGGCGCACGCAGATTGATCAGCATGGCAATCGGCCTGCCGTCCAGTGACAGGCGCATGAAATCGAGTTTGCCCAGCGAAAATGCGCTGGCCATGGTTTCGCGGAAGAAACTGATCCAGCTCTGGTCAGCGGCGAGCGCCGTGCTGCCCTGTCCCTTCCAGCCTGCCGCCTCGAGCGCCAGATACTGTTCGCACCATTGATCGAGCGGACCGCCCGGGGCAAGCTGTTCGAACTTGACATGGCCCAGTTCCGCCAGCCGCTTGGCCTGTCGGCGCAGTTCCTTGCGCTTCTTTGGGCGGACCCTTGTTTCGAAATATGTGTCCGGATCGGCAGAACTGGCGAGCTTGGCGCGATCATAGACCTGACCGGTGTGCATTCTGCGTCCATGGGCCGCAGCCGCGCGTTGCAGCCCGAGCATCACTGGCCCATCGGCATGGATCAGCCGCAAGCTGAGAAATCCGTTTGCCCATTTGCTGCAATCGAGCAGATCGAGCAGAGCTGTCCAGAAGGCTGTTTCGTCGCCGGCACGAACCAGCGGCATGCCGCAATAACTCTGGAGATGAACCCAGTTGGCGGTGTGGGCCATGGTGAGCCTGCCGTATTTCGGACTGTGGGTCAGGGGCATAATGCCGACCAGTTCGCCACTCGAATCCCGGACTTCAGCGAGCCTGACCTCATCGCTGCCGCGCAGATGGGTGAGCGCGCTGGCAACAAACCATGGTTCGGCAAATGCGTTGGTCTCGCTGGCGCACCTGGCCAGCGCCTGCCACTCACGCATCAGGGCCTCGTCCACGCTGCTTGCAATCGGGGCGCTGGCAGTGAACCCGGCGCCGGGCAAATCATGGCTGATGGGCATTTGCAGCATGATGGCCGGACTAGCGCCCAAGCCCTAAAATACAGCTAACTGCACCCGCTGAGCGGGAGGGTGCCGGCTATTTCATCAGGGTAACGTGCCCGGTCTTGTTGTGTGTCATCTGGCCGGATATCGCCACTGCGACATTCCGAATTGCGGTGGACCGGCGCTTAACCAGCCCTGTCCGGGGCAGTTCAGGCTCCAAATTTTTCCCGCAGCGCCAGCATGGCAAGCGCCGCCCTGGCCGCTTCGCCGCCCTTGTCCTTCTGTGCGGGATCGGCGCGGACCAGCGCCTGGTCTTCGTTTTCGACCGTCAGGATGCCGTTGCCGATGGCCAGGCCGTCCATGGTCAGGGCCATGATTCCGCGCGCGCTTTCGCCGGCAACGATCTCGAAATGATAGGTTTCGCCGCGAATGACCACGCCGATGGCAACATAGCCGTCATAGTTGTCCGACTGATCGGCCAGCGCGATTGCTCCGGGTATCTCAAGCGCGCCGGGCACGGTGATGACTTCGGCCTTGTGGCCCGCTGCCTTGATCGCAGCCTTGGCGCCGGCGATCAGCATGTCGTTCAGGTGGTCGTAGAAGCGGGCTTCGATGATGAGGAATTTGGCCATGGTCGCGTTCCTCAATCGATCCGCTGTTCACCGACGATGGACAGTCCATAGCCCTCCAGCGCGACGAGCGTGTGGTGGGTGTTGCTCAGCAGGATCATGTCATGCACGCCCAGCTCGGCGAGGATTTGCGCGCCGATTCCGTAATCGCGAAGTTCCTCGATCGGCACTTCGCCGCCAGCGCGAACGCTGTTCTTGATTTCGATTGTGCGTGACATCGAACTGTTCATCGGCCGGTTTATCACCACGATCACGCCTGAACCATGTTCCCCGATGATCTCCATCGAACGGCGCATGAGGTCGGCCCGTTCGCTCACTTCGCCAAAAATGTCGTAGAACATGGACAGGGTGTGCATGCGCACCAAGGTCACGCCATCCGGGTCGATCTTGCCTTTGACCAGCGCCATGGTCTCGTCGCCCGTCGCCTTGTTGAAGAACGTGCAGGCCTTCCAGTCAGCACCCCAACGGCTGGTAAAACTGATTTCCGCCCTCTTTTCGACCATCCGGTCATGGCGGCGGCGATAGGCGATGAGATCGCGGATTGTGCCGATCTTGAGGTCGTGCATCCGGGCAAAGCCGACCAGATCGTCGAGCCGGGCCATGGTGCCGTCGTCGCGCATGATTTCGCAGATCACGCCAGAAGGGTTGAGCCCGGCAAGCCGCGAGATGTCGCAGGCCGCCTCGGTATGGCCGGCGCGGACCAGGACACCGCCATCGCGCGCGCGCAAAGGGAAGACATGGCCGGGGGTAACGATATCGTCCTTGCTTTTGCTGCCATCGATGGCAACCGAAACAGTGCGCGCGCGGTCGGCGGCGGAAATGCCTGTAGTGACGCCTTCGCGCGCCTCGATCGAAACGGTGAAAGCGGTTTCATGCCGGGTGCCGTTGTGGCGGCTCATCAGATCAAGCCCGAGTTGCTCGATGCGATCGCCGGTCAGCGTCAGGCAGATCAGGCCGCGGCCATGCGTCGCCATGAAATTGATCGCATCTGGGGTTGCCATCTGCGCCGGAATGATAAGATCGCCCTCGTTCTCGCGGTCTTCGTCGTCGACGAGGATATACATGCGGCCATTGCGAGCCTCGTCGATGATTTCCTCGATGGAGACCAGCACCGGCCGGTCATCGTTGGAAAACAGGAAGCGATCGAGCTTGGCGAGAGTATCGGTAGTCGGGTTCCATCCCGCATCGGTACAATCGCGCAGGGTGTTGGCGTGGAGCCCGGCCGCGCGGGCGAGGGCGGCTTTGGCCATGCCACCCTCAGTGACGAGGGCGCGGACCTTCTCGATAGTTGATGTGCTCATATGGTTGCAATATCACATTTTGATGTGATGACAAGGCCGAGAATCACATTGATGTGATATCAGTCGCCCTTGAACTGCGGAGTGCGCTTCGCCAGGAAGGCTTCGACTGCCTCGTCATGGTCGCCGGTGGCATGGGCCAGCGCCTGCATTGGCGCGGCCATTTCAAGCACACTGGCGAGCCCCGCGCTGCGCCCTTCCCAGAGCAGCCGCTTGGTCATACGCACGGCAAACGGGGGGTTTGCGGCAATGCGAAGGGCGAGCGCGCGGGCTTCATCGAGCAATTCGGCGTCGGGAACCACCTTGCTGACCAGCCCGCAGGCCAGCGCTTCTGCGGCATCGATCATGTCGCCGGTAAGCGCCATTTCCGCCGCCTTCGACCAGCCGACCACGCGGGGCAGCAGCCAGGCGCCGCCATCGCCAGAGACCAGCCCGATCTTGACGAAGCTCTCGGCAAAGCGCGCGCTCTCCCCGGCAATGCGCAAATCGCACATGCAGGTGAGATCGCAGCCCGCGCCGATGGCCGGGCCATTGACCGCAGCAATGATCGGCACTTCGAGCGCGGCGAAGGCCAATGGCAGACGCTGGATGCCGCGCTTGTAATTGGTGCGGGTGCGCGCCGGCAGTGCTTCCTTCAGCCCGCCCCCCTCGCGCATGGCCTGCATTTTGCCACCCGAGGAGAAGGCCTTGCCCGCGCCAGTCAGGATGGCGACGCGCACATTTTCGTCGGCCTCGAGCCGGTCAATCGCCGCAAGGATGCCTTCAAGCATGTCGGCGTCGGTCAGCGGATTGCGCGTTTCGGGACGGTTGAGCGTGATAGTAACAATGCCATCGGCACCTGCTTCATACAGGACTGGATCACTCACGGCTTGCTCTCCTTGCGCCAACGGTCAATGCGCTGGGTGAAAATGACCGCTAGCACGCCGCCAGTCAAAGCCGCAAATCCTGCCGACCACCCCTTGAAACCCATCATATGCATGCCTTCGAGGATTGGCATCTGCACCGCGAACAGGGGGAACGAAAGCTGCCCCAGCAAGCCGGCTGCGCGGTGGAAGCGCGTCAGCCGCATCGCGCCCGCAATCATCAGCGGGCAGGCGATTACGGTGAACAGGATGTCGAAATGCCAGGTCTGATCGAGCTTGAACCACCAGCTTGCGGCAAGAACGACCGGCATGGCCGGGATGGCGAGCAGCGGCGGCACCGGCAGCGGCGGGCCATCCCGCCACATCCTCCCGAGCGCCACGCCGATCAGGTAGGCGAAGAGAATGCGCGGCAGCCCGGCGATGAAGTCACCCGGTTTCGCGCCGACATCGAACGAGCCCCAACTGCTGCCGATCGACACCATCACTGGCACCAGCAAGACGATCCCCAGGCCGATCGCCCACAATTTCAGGTGGCGAAACACGAAAACATGCAGCGCATTCGCCACCAGTTCATAGAAGATCGTCCAGGCCGGGATATTCAGCACAAAGACGAATTTGGCCCACCAGGCAGGCAGCAGTGCAAGATTGGCGAGCGCGGTGGCGAGAAATTCGCCGATCCCGGCGCTTTTCAGATAGAGCCGGGGCAGGCCGATCACGCCGCCAAGCGTCATCGTCGGCCACAGGCGCTTATAACGTTTGACCATGAAACGGGCCGGCTCGGAAATCCGGGCTTCCTGGGCGAAGGCCATCAGGAAGCCCGAGAGCATCAGGAAAAACTCAACCGCGAGGTAGCCTTTGCCGAACACCCGGTCCCCGCCGAACACAGCGCGGGTGTGGAGCAGGAGGATGCATAGCGCGGCGAAGAAGCGCAGTGCTTCTATGCCTGGCAGGCGGCCCCCGGCTGCCCGATGCGGTTCGGCGGCAGTCAGCGTCAGCCCTGCTGCGCCGCGCCGCCCATCATCTTGCTGATATCCACCTGGCCGGTGGTCAGCCCGCCCATGAAGCCGCCATCAACCGGCAGCACCACGCCGTTGACCACGCTAGCGGCATCGCTGCACATCAGCACCAGCGGCCCGGCCTGTTCTTCAGCCGTCGTATAGCGGCCGAGCGGCTCGGCGGCGGCATCGACCACAGCCTTGCCCGAGGTTTCATGGAAGATCTTCATCATCGGCGTCTGGGTCGGAGATGGCAGCGAGCAATTGATCCGGATGCCCTTCTTGATCAGCTGCGCGCCCATGAACTGGGTCCACACGATCACGGCTTCCTTGGAGAAGGCATAGCCTTCGCCGACCTGGTCCATGTTGGCCTCGGCCCAGGCGACAGCGCCAGCGAAGCCCTGGGTCTGCAGCAGCCCCATGTGCACCGGGATGCGGCGGCTCCAGCCGAGCCCGCCGGTCGAGGAAATCGAAATGATCGCGCCGCCTTGGCCCATATGCCCCAGCACACAGTCAGTGACATGGCGGGTGCCGGCGAAATTGACCTTGAAGGTGTCGAGCGGCGGGAAGCCGCCGCCGCCGGGCAGGCCGGCGCAGTTAAACAATGCGTCGATCTTGCCGCCGACAGCCGCAACGCCGGCCTCGATCGAGGCGGGATCACGCAGGTCGACCTTGTTGAACGAGGCGAGCGGCAGGTCGACATCCTTGAAGTCAAATCCATGCACTTCTGCCCCCAGCGACAGCAGTATTTTTGCCGTCGCTTCGCCCATGCCCGAAAAGCAGCCACTGACCACAACGCGCTTGCCCTTGTAGCCCAGAATATCAGTCATTTCGCGCAATCCTCCCAAACGTTCCCGAATCCCCGCAGCATCTTGACCGATGCCGCTGTCTGGCGTTCACTCTCTCACAACGGCCAAAAAGGCAAGTGGAGAGGAAAAGATGGTCACGCGCACCGAAAACGAGCGCCTTACACGGGTTACGGGGGATGCGCCGATGGGGCGCTTGCTGCGTGACAACTACTGGATGCCCTTTGCCCGCAGCGAGGCGTTGGTGGCCGGAGCCGCGCCGCAACGGGTGCGCTTGCTCGGCAATGATCTCGTCGCTTTCCGAGGCGAGGACGGCTCGCTTGGCATTGCAGACGAGCACTGCCCGCACCGGCTGGCGTCGCTGGCGCTGGCGCGGGTCGAGGGCTGCTCGCTGCGCTGCATTTACCACGGCTGGAAAATCGGCGCTGATGGGGCCGTGATCGAAGTGCCGTCGGAAGGCGAACGCTCGGCCGAATTTGCCGCGCGGGTGAGGGTCAATCGCTACCACGTTCGCGAGGGCGGCGGGCTGATCTGGGCATTCCTCGGCCAGGGCGAGCCGCCGGCATTGCCGCCATTACCCTTTATGCAGGTGCCCGAGGAAGGCCGGGCATGGTGGCGCATGACGGTTGATTGCAATTGGCTGCAAGGCTTCGAAGGCGCTCTGGATTCGGTGCATCTCAACTGGTTGCATCAGGGCTGGAGCGATCCGGAGCGAGGCAACATGTTCCTCGCAGGCCCCCCCACATATGAGATCGACCAGACGCCCTATGGCCTGCGCACTGCCGCCATCCGCCAGCCCGGCGAGGGCCGGGTCCATTTTCGTGTCGCCGAATTCATTGCGCCGTTCTTCGCCTTTTCGGCAAGCCGCCAGCCCGCCATTTCGACCGATTGCTCGTGCTTTATCTCGGTCCCGGTGGATGACGGCAAACATATCCTGCTGTTCGGCGTGTGGGACGAGAGCGGGACGGTGCAATCGATGGAGCGTTTTTTCGACGGGCTCAATGCCGATGATCTGCTGGCCGGCGACTTTCATCACGGCAACAACTGGGGGCAGGATCGTGAGGCCATGGCAGAGGGGCATTTCAGCGGATTTACCCGCAGCGTGCTCCACGAGGACTTGGGCGTGCAAATGAGCATGGGCCCAATCGCCGCGCGCGATGAGGAACAGCTTTGCGCTACGGACCTGGCCATCGTGCGCATGCGCCAGTTCTTGCTCGCCATGCTCGAAAGGCAGGATGCGGATGGCGAGATCGACCGGGAGCTTTCTGCCTATGCGCAAGGCGGCTTTCTGCCGTTCAGCTATGAAGCGGACGAAGGCGCGGACTGGCGCTTGGGCGGGCAGCGCGGGCGCCTGGGACAGCCGGTTACAGCTTCGGCCTGATTTCTTCGCTTACCCATTGCGCATGATCGAGATAAGCATCGATCCCGCTGACAGGGGGGATCGGGACTGAACTCATCGTCACGCCCAGATCGCCCAAATGACCCCGCGCATCAATAAGCTGCTGCGCGCTCATGCTTCCGCTGACACTGTCATCGTCTGATGGGGCGTGGCCGGTCGTCAGCCGGGCGGTGCCGAGGCCATAAGAGACCTCGAGCGGACGCTCGCTCCAGCTTTCTTGCGATTTGATGAAGTCGAGTTTCGCGGGGATTTCGTCGGGCTTGGTGCGAAA
>JANLSP010000367.1:0-8135 GCA_031362485.1 Novosphingobium sp. | reverse complement strand
CTCGCAGGGCAATGCTGTCATCTGGGGCGAACAGCGACCTTCGCTCGACGTCGAGCGACCAGGCGTTGCTTGTCAAACGCGAACCATTCGAGATCTGGCCGCCGAGGCGCGCACGGGTGAAGCCCTGCCGCCAGGCTGCCGCAAGTTGCCAATCCGGCGCTGGGCGCCAAGCGGCGCGTGCATCGATAAACAGGCTGTCGGCGCCGCGCAGACCAAAAGCATCATGAAGACGCGCTCCAAGCATGGTGCGGCTTTCAGCCAGCCAGCTTGCCGTCAGTGCCGTCGCAAGTTCGCCAAATTGGCGATCAGCCGAAACCGAGAAACGGGTCACTTCCTGGCCACTGCGCGACTGGAAACCATTGCCGGCATAGGCTGTCGGCCCGCTACCAGCTACCCTTGCGCGAGCGCCGCTGAGCGTAAGTCCCAGCCGACCGAACTGCTGGCGCAGTGCCACGGAGTTCTCCGCCGCGCGGGAGAATCCGAAATCATCGGCAGGCGAGCGGACGACGAAGAACGCAGGCTCGCTGTGGCCCTGAACTTGCGCGATCAGGCCGTCGGCACCCTGGGCAAAGCCGAAAGCAATGTTGGTGTCGGGGGCCAGTCGGGCGGCGATGCGGCCAGCCAGCACGCGCGATACTTCGGCGTCAGCCCTGCCGAGCCGCAGTTTACCCTGCCAGGGTCCCGCCGCACGGCGGCCCCGACGATCAAATGAAAAGCCAAGCGAAATGCTGCCCGCCTCGCCTGCAAGGCTCTCAATCGGATTTAGCAGCGTCTGGCCCAAGCGCGGATCGTCCGGGGCTGACTGCAGCCCGCCGCCCAGCTGGATGCGGTAGGCGCGGCTATAACTGTCGAGCATAACGGCGCTGAGGGGTGCGACCCGGCCCGCATCACCCATCGCAGTCGAAGTGGTTCCGGTGGTCGACCCTTGCTGCAGCGGCGCCGAAGTACCGGCGAGGCTGAGCGTGCCCTGCGGCGCGAATGCGTTGGTGATATCCATGATGCCGCGGCCGTAGATTGCGTCGATCCCCGCCGCGCCGGCATCGCGCGCCGTCGTGAGCAACAGGTTGACGGTTTGCGCTGCTGTCAGATTGGGGAACGCCTGGCGCAGCAACGCCACTGCTCCGGCAATCTGCGGCGCGGAAAAGCTGGTGCCCGAAAATGTCGAAGTGGTGGGGGTGCCATTGCTATACGTGCAGCACACACTCTGTCCCACTGCTGCGAGATACCAGTTTGCCTCTGTGCCTGCACGGTTGCTGAAGCTTGAGATCAGACCCGTTGAACTAACCGATCCGGCGATAATGACATTGCCATTTCCGGCCGCGCGCAGGCCAGCGCCGAAGGGATCGGCCTGCGACGTTCCGGCATTGCCCGCCGCGACCACGACCACGATTCCGGCATTGGCGGCATTTACCACGGCAGTGCGTTCACTGTTTGATGGCGCGCTCCCGCCCATCGACAGGTTGATCACCTTCGCACCATTGGCAATGGCCTGGTTGAATCCGGCGACCACGGCAGTGCTGGCAAAACCGCAACTGCCGGCGGCACAGCTGCCTGGCGCATCCGCGCGCAACGCCATGATCGTTGCCTCATAGGCAATTCCCACGACCCCGATATTGTTGCGCGCTGCGGCAGCAACCAGCGCCACATGGGTGCCGTGCGGGTTTTCGGGAATGATTGACCGCGAGCCGGCGACATCGGCTGATGCGGCGGAGATGCGTCCGGCGAATTCCGGATTGGTGGTGTCGAGGCCCGTGTCGATAATGGCGATCGTGATATTTCGACCGGTCGCGCCAACTTGCCAGGCACCGATGGCACCGTGGAGCACGGGGCCTTTCGATCGGTTGTATTCAGCCGTCTGGAAACTTGATCCGGGAGTCGGGGTTGGCGTTGGCGTCGGTGTAGGGGTCGGAGCTGGCGTCGGCGTGGGTGTGGGTGTGGGGGCAGGAGTGGGAGATGGCGTCGGGGACGGGGCAGGTGTTGGCGCTGGCGTCGGGGTTGGCGCTGGAGACGGTGAGGGTGTCGGATTGCCCTTTCCTTCGTCACTCGGCGGCGGCGGCGGCGTTGGAGTCGGCGTGGGCGTGGGAGTCGGAGCTGGCGCCGGAGTGGGCGTGGGGGTCGGCGTGGGCGTGGGTGTGGGAGCTGGCGCTGGAGTGGGCGTCGGCGTGGGTGTGGGTGTCGGAGCTGGCGCCGGAGTGGGCGTGGGGGTCGGCGTGGGTGTGGGGGTCGGAGCTGGCGTCGGTGTGGGAGCTGGAGTGGGAGCTGGAGTGGGAGATGGCGTCGGGGTTGGCGCGGGAGACGGTGAGGGCGCCGGTGTGGGATTGCCCTTTCCTTCGTCACTCGGCGGCGGCGTTGGGATCGGTGTGGGCGTTGGAGCCGGCGTCGGCGTGGGGGTCGGCGTTGGCGTTGGGACCGGCGTCGGAGTTGGAGCGGGAGCCGGTGCTGGAGTGGGAGCCGGTGTCGGAGCTGGAGTGGGAGCGGGTAACTCGTCTTTATTCGTATCGGCGGCTGCGATTCCGGAAACCATTGCCAATACCGCAATGGACGACGTGAAGGTCGCCAATCGCAGGCGCGAGAATCGCGGTCTAGCCAGCCTCATGCCGCAACCCCTTGTCTGAGCGTGTCAGTCACCAAAATAGCAAGCCGATAGTAACCAATCCGTGAACGGTCCTATCCGAAAAATCGGCGAATGTCTTCCATGGGATTGGAGGAATATCAGGGGTCAAAGCCGCCCATGCCATAACGGAGCTTGTCCTGAAGCCAAGCAGCCGATAGGCGCGCGGTCGAGACGAAACCGCCAGTGGAGCCATGACCATGTCCGATCTCGAAGCTGCCATCGAAAGCGCCTGGGAAACGCGCGACTCCGTCACCCCTGCCAGCGGCGAGGTCCGCGCGGTGGTCGACCAGGCGCTCGATTTGCTCGATTCAGGCGCGGCGCGGGTTGCCGAGCCGGATGGCATTGGCGGCTGGAAGGTCAACCAGTGGCTCAAGAAGGCCGTGCTGCTGTCATTTCGCCTCAATGACAATGGCGTGATGGAATATGGCTCGGCCGGCGCGCCTGCGTTCGACAAAGTGCCGCTGAAATTCGACGGCTGGGGCGAAAATCGCTTCCGCGAAGCCGGTATCCGCGTGGTTCCGGGCGCAGTCGTGCGGCGCAGCGCCTTCATCGCCAAGGGCGCGGTGCTGATGCCAAGCTTTGTCAACCTTGGGGCATACGTTGGCGAAAGCTCGATGATCGACACCTGGGCCACCGTTGGCTCCTGCGCGCAGATCGGCAAAGGCGTGCATATCTCCGGCGGTGCAGGCATCGGCGGCGTGCTGGAGCCGCTGCAGGCCAATCCAGTGGTGATCGAGGACGGTGCGTTCATCGGCGCGCGCTCGGAAGTGGCCGAAGGCGTGATCGTCGGAACCGGCGCGGTGCTCTCGATGGGCGTGTTCATCGGCGCTTCGACCAAGATCGTCGACCGTGCAACCGGTGAAGTCCACATGGGCCGCGTGCCGCCCTACAGCGTCGTCGTCCCTGGTGCGCTGCCTGGCAAGCCGTTGGCCGATGGATCGCCCGGCCCCTCGCTTTATGCCGCGGTCATCGTCAAGACGGTCGACGCGCAGACCCGCAGCAAGACCGGGATCAACGAGTTGCTGCGGGACTGAGCCCACAGACAATGTCCCACACGCTGCTGGTCCAGTTCGCGGTTGCCTCGGCGATGCTGGTCGCCTGCGTGGTGTTTCACGGACTTGGCCTAGCCGCGCTTAACAAGGCGATGCGCAGCGAGGCCTCGGTCGAGCGGCTGCGCCATATCCAGCCGTTATCCCCGCGCGGTGCGGCTTTCACGCTGTTGATCGTGCTGGCCATCATCGTGCTCCACGGGATTGAGATCTGGGGCTTCGCGCTGCTTTATCTGGCGCTCGACGCGATTCAGACGCTGGAAGAAGCGCTCTATTTCTCGACGATTTCCTATTCGACCGTCGGCTACAGCGACACCCATATCGGCAGTGAATGGCGGTTGCTTGGCGCTTTCGAGAGCATTCTTGGCATGATCCTGCTTGGCTGGTCGACGGCCTTCTTCTTCCGCATGCTGGGCCGCATCGACCCGCATTGAGAGGAACAAGCCTGCATCCTGGCCGTTATCCTCGTCAGAAGGAGAACAGCCATGTTCCGCAAAGGCGACGAAGTGCATGTCACGACTGAAGAAGCGCGCGCGGGGACGACCAGAGTCGGGATGCGTTATGTGCTGGCGATCAGCCTCGCACTGGTGATTGTCGCCCTGTCAGGCATCTGGATATACGGCGCGATGACCGGCGATCAGCATCGCCCCGAAAGCGCAGTATCGAACGATCAGGCCAAGAGCGACGCAATTCGCTAGGGTTTTCAGAACGTCGTCGGATTCTCGATTGGTGGATCGCCGCGCCGGCTGACCGCATATGTCTCTGCTTCGCGCAGTACGCGAAGCATGTTGCGGCTCGAAATCTTTTCCAGATCTACCTGGGAATAGCCGCGCCGGGCGAGCTCTAGGAACAGCGCAGGATAGCCCGAAACGTCCGGCATCTCCTGCACGGTGGTGGCGATGCCGTCATAATCGCCGCCGATGCCGATGTGATCGACGCCGATGCGCTTGGCGATGTGGTCGATATGGTCGGCCAGCTGGCCCACGCTCGCCTGCGGCACCGTATTGTCGGCGACCCATTTGGCCAGCGCGTCCTTCGCCGCATCGGGATTGCCGACATAGTAGGCATCGAGCCGCGCCTTTTCGGCATCGCGGGAATTGCCCCAGACGCGCACTTCATCGCTGACATAGCCCGGCAGGGTTACCACCATGACGATCCCGCCGTTGGTCTTGACCCGGTCGAGCACCCGGTCGGGCACATTGCGTGGATGGCTGGCGACTGCGCGCGCCCCCGAATGGCTAAAGATCACCGGTGCGCGCGCCACATCCAGCGCATCGAGCATCGTTTTCTCGCTGACATGGCTGAGGTCGACCAGCATCCCCAGCCGCTGCATCTCACGCACCACATCCTTGCCGAACGGGGTCAGGCCATTGTGCGCGGGCTTGTCGGTGGCGCTGTCAGCCCAGGCGGTGTTGCTGAAATGGGCGAGCGTCATGTAGCGCGCGCCCAGCGCATACATCTGGCGCAGCACGGCAAGGCTTCCGCCGATTGAATGGCCGCCTTCCATGCCGATCAGCGAGGCTATCTTGCCGCTCCGCATTGCCCGTTCAGCCTCGGCTGAACTGGTGGCGAACTGCATATCTGCCGCATAGCGCGCGATCAGCCGCTTGGTGAGGTCAATCTGTTCAAGCGTTGCCTGCACCGCCTGCGGTTCGGGCAGCAGCGATGAGACATAGACCGACCAGAACTGCGCGCCGACCCGGCCCCTGCGCAGCCGCATCAGGTCGGTCTGCATCGCGCCCTTGCCTTTGGCGGGATCGGCGGTCCGGCTGGTGTCGCGAAAATCGAAATCCGCGATCATGTTGTTGCGGCGATCGCGCAGTTGCTCGGGCACATCGTTGTGCCCGTCCCACACCGGCGCGGCCTTGAGCGCGGCATCGGCGACTTGTTCGGGCGTGCGCGCTGCGCCGGGCGCGGCAAACGCGAGGGCCGCGCCCGCCATAAGCAGACTGGCATTTCCAAACTTGCGCATTGTCAATTTCCTCGGTGTCGCCGCACTTTCAGGAGAAGGCTATTTCCCCAGCATCGGCAAGCAATTTCAACATCACGCCCGCGCCGCATTGCTGCGAGCGCGCGCGAGGATCGAACCGGCCGTCGGCAACGAATTTGCCGCGCTCAAAGTGGTTGGAAAAGCTCCACAGATAGGGGGAAACCCGCCCGATCCGGCGGTAACCGAAGCCATTGTAGGCTTCCAGGCGATAGAGCGTGCGCGGCAGGCTCCAGTCGGTTGCCCCGGTGAAGCCAAGCAGTCGCAAGGCATCGATTGCGCTCGAATCCCAGTCGCTGGGCGGCATCCATACCGGGGGACGGTTCGCCGGCACCTGCCGGGTGCGGCTCGACAAGGGAAAGTCGCCGTTGTGATAATGCGCGCGGAAGTTGAAGCTGGCTTCCAGCCCGTGGATCGCGGCGATGACATGCCAGGGCACGCCGGCGCGCTGCCCGACCCGCTCATAGCGCTGCCGCGACTGGCGCATCATGGTAAGGTGCCATGCGGCTGATGCGCCATGCTGCGCGCGCAAACTGGCACTAGCGAAATAGGCGGCATACTCCTCGGCCAGATCGACAAATTTCAAGGATCGCCGAATTGCGGGCGGCGAGGCAAGCGCTGGGTCGGGCTCTGGAAAGTCGAATGCGGGCAGATCTTCGGCAGCGGGCAGCTCGAGGCGCTCAGCGCCGTCTGATCCGGGATCGATGCGCAGGGGTTCAGCCTCGCCAGGCCGGGGCAGCGGCAAGGTACCCAGCCAGCGGGGCACTACATGCTGGGTCGAGTGCAGCCTCGCGAGCAGGGCCCCGCCTTTCTCCGCCAGCGCTGGATTGGCCGTCTCGGCCCGGTCGATCAACGCGACGAGTCGCGGCAGCGCCAGTTCATAGAGCCGGTCAAGGCTGGCCGGCAACGGGGCTTCGCCGGCAGAGAGCCTCGAGGGTGGCAGACGCGCAACCTTTGCCTCGGCTTCCAGAGTCATCAGCGTGCTGACAAATTCCGCCGCCTGGAAAGCCTCGGCGGGCAGAATGCTGCGCAGTTGACCCGGCAACACCTGCCCCAGCAATTGCCCCAGGGGGTCGGCCAACGCGGCTTGCTGAGCACGCGCTGCGCCCGGCGTTGCGGCTGTCGCCAGCGCACCGATCAGAATTTGCCGTCGCGACCCGGACAAAGACATCGATTCGACTCCCCGAAGCCGAGCCTAGCATGCGCCGCGCACCTGCCAAGCGCGCAGGGATCAGCCCTCGGCTTCGCGCTCGAATGCCGCATTGCCGCCGAGCCGCGCCGCCGCCTTGCCCAGCAGGATCAGCACCACCACCGCGATCACCGTGGCAATCACCGCGTAAAGGAACAGCCCCGCCAGGCTGTCGCCGAGATTGAGCTCAGCAAGCAGCGCCTTGATCGCCTCGTTCCAGGCGAGCGCGGCGACAAGGCCCAGCGAGGCGGATGCAAGGCTGATCATGGTCTGAACCATGGCGCGGGGATCGGTCATCTGGGTTTTCCCTCCATTTTGCGAATTGCCGCTTTGCGAATTGACTGGGGCGAAACTATCGGCAAGCCCGCAACAAGCAAGATGGACACGTTCGATTATATCATTGCCGGCGGAGGCAGCGCGGGCTGCGTGCTCGCCAACCGGCTGAGCGCCGATCCGCGAAACCGTGTGCTGTTGCTCGAGGCAGGCGGACGCGACAACTACCTGTGGATCAAGGTGCCGGTCGGCTATCTCTATTGCATCGGCAACCCGCGCACAGACTGGATGTATCAGACCGAGGCCGAGCCAGGCCTGAATGGCCGCGCGCTGAAGTATCCGCGGGGGCGGGTGATTGGCGGCAGTTCGTCAATCAACGGCATGATCTACATGCGCGGTCAGGCAGCGGACTATGACGGCTGGCGGCAGGCGGGCAACATCGGCTGGGGCTGGGATGACGTGCTGCCTTATTTCACCCGGGCTGAGGACCACTATGACGGTGCCAGTGCGTTCCATGGCAAGGGTGGCGAGATCCGGGTGGAGAAGCAGCGCTTGCGCTGGGAAATTCTCGAAGAGTTCCAGCGCGCGGCGGCCGAATTTGGCGTGGCCCCGGTGGCAGATTTCAATCGCGGCGACAACGAAGGCTCGGGCTTGTTTGACGTAACCCAGCGGGGGGGCTGGCGCTGGAGCGCGGCGGATGCGTTCCTGCGGCCGGTGCGTTCCCGCGCCAACCTCAAGGTAGTGACCGGGGCGCTGGTCGACCGGGTGCTGTTCGACGGCGCGCGCGCAGTGGGGATTGCGTATCGCCTGGGTCATGAGCAGCGCGAGGCGCGTGCTTCGGGCGAAGTAGTGCTCAGTGCAGGCGCAATCGGCTCGCCCGCCGTGCTCGAACGCTCGGGCATCGGCGACGCCGCGCGGCTTGGTGCGCTGGGCATCGCGCCGCTGGCCGACCTTCCGCAAGTCGGCGGCAACCTGCAGGATCATCTCCAGCTCCGCTGCGCCTGGCGGATTTCAGGCGCAGCG
>JANLSP010000335.1:0-1570 GCA_031362485.1 Novosphingobium sp. | reverse complement strand
ACAGCTCCAGCAACCACTGCTGCTCATCAAGCTGCACCAGCGGCGTGACGGCGGCATGGGCGAAGCGGCCATAGGCGGCGGTGGTCAGCTCAAGCAGGCGTTCGCTCGTCAGGCTGCCGGCAACGAACGGCGCCATGATGCGCGCCGCCAGCTCGGAATAGGGCAGGCCCGCCATTGCGGCGATCTCGGCCTCACTGAAACGGGGCCATTCGCGCGGCACATAGAGGCCGCCATCGTTAGCAAGACCGGCCAGCGTCGCCCCGGCGAAATCGAGTGTCGGCGCCGAGCCGCGGGTTGAGACGTAATCCATGGGGTGCGCGGTTAGCCCCGCGGCGGCGCTGCGGCAAGTCGCTTGCGCACTGCCAGCGCATAGATCACCAGGGCCACGCCCGCGAACAGAAACCACTGGACTGCATAGGCGAAGTGATTGTTGGGCAAGCCTGAGGGATCGGGCACCTTGTTTGCCTCCAGCCCGGCAAGTGGCGGCGAGGCGACAAGGCGCGGCCCCGGCGCGATCACGCCGCTGACTTTCCCGCCGCGCCATTCGGCCAATCTCGGATCACGCGACCAGCCCAGCACAATTCGCGCCGCGCCGCCATCCGCAAGCCGGCATTCGGCAATATGTGCGATGCCAGAATCGTCTGCCGCATTCTGGCCCGCCATGGTGCTGATGTGGGTCACGCGTGCGCAATCGAGCGTAGCACGGCGATAGAGCCGCTGATCGGCTTCGGCCTCGTTGTGCGGCCATGGCGCTTCGGATGACATGCCTTGTGCCCCGGCATAGCTCGCCAGCAGCGCTTCCTTCTCGTGCATCCGGTCAAGTTGCCAGAAACCAAGTCGCAGCATGATGCCGATCGCGAGCAGCACCACCAACGTCGAAATTATGGGCAAACCGCGCAGGCTCATTCCTTGATCCGTCCTTCTCCCGCCTGGCGCTGAAATTCCGCAGCCAGCAGCGCCGCCTTGCCCGCGCGCAGGCCCCAGATCACCGCGAGAGTGGTCAAGGGAACCCATAGTATTACATGCACCCAGAAGGGCGGATGCCAGGCAAGCTCAAGCCAGATAGCGAGGCCGGTGATCAGTCCTCCGACCAAGAACGTCAGAAACGCCGCAGGGCCATCGCCAACATTGAAGGCCGAATAATCCAGAGCGCAAACACGGCATCGCGGCGCGAATTTCGTCAGCCCTGCGAACAGCCCTTTCGATCCGCAGCGCGGGCACAAAGCGAAAAGGGCAGCCGGAACGAGTCCCGGCTGCCCTTCTGAATGCTTGCCAGAACCGGGCATCAGTGGGTCGCGTGGCCCCAGTTGCCCCAGACATAGACGGCGACGAACAGGAACAGCCAGACCACGTCGACGAAGTGCCAGTACCAGGCGGCAGCCTCAAAACCGAAGTGCTGGCGCGACGTGAAATGCCCCAAATAAGCGCGGCGCAGGCAGACGATCAGGAAGATCGTGCCGATGATGACGTGGAAACCGTGGAATCCGGTCGCCATGTAAAAGGCCGATCCATAGGTGTTCGTGCCGAAGGGAAACGGCGCGACCGAATATTCATAGGCCTGGATCGCGGT
>JANLSP010000309.1:0-5084 GCA_031362485.1 Novosphingobium sp. | reverse complement strand
GGGGAAAACGACAATATCACGCAAAGGAAGCAGGGGGAGCAGTTTCACGGTTCTATCCATTCATTGCGGCGCGAGATGCGCCATGCGGGAGCGAGCCCGGCGTTGGAGCGAGATATGGGGTGACCGCGTGCGCGGTGCAATGGCATGGGAACGAGAGATTGTGGAAGGCCCGACCAGTGCAATGTCTGATCGCTGAGCGCAGCGGCCGCTCAGGCGGCAGGGGGCGTTAGGATGACCGGTTCGATCGTGAGGTGCATTTGCAGCTGGCGCGCTACCACCGAACACAGCATCGCCCAGGCGCCTCCCACCATCCACCCGGCAAGCACGTCGCTCGGCCAATGGACGCCCAGAAAGACCCGCGAACAGCCAATGACGAGCGTCAGCGCGATGGCCACGGCGATAAAATAGACGCGAAGTCGGCGATCGGCCACGCTGCGCGCCAGCAGCGCGCCCAGCGTCAGGAAGACGAGCGCGGAGTTCATCGCATGTCCGCTGGGAAAGCTGGTGGTGTTCACCTGGACGAGATGGGAGACCAGATCGGGGCGCGGCCGGGCATAGCCCATCTTGAGCAGGGTGCTGGCCGCAGCTCCGCCGGTCACGGCAACAAACACAAAGAACGCGGTCGCGGCTTTCTTCGCCACCAAAAGATAGCCGATGACGATGGCGGTCACAACAGTGAGGACGGAGACACCACCCAAAGCGGTTATATCGAGCATCGCAGTATTTAGCCATTTGGGTCCGACAGGGACCGAAGGATCGGCAGCACTGCGCAATGCCGTCAGCAAATAGCGGTCGAAGGCAACTGTATCGCCTTCAATAACTTCCGATGCCAATTTGGCGAACCCAAACAAGAGTAAGGCGGATATCAGGAAAAGGACCAGGATCCTGCCTTCTATCCGCAACCCGTCGCGCAGCCGCTGCAACCCAGCTCGCATTCTCATTTCCCCGAAAAAGCCCTGCCCGTCAGAAGGGCAGCTTGAACCCAGGCGGCAGGCCCAAACCTTGCTGCGCCTTGGCCATCTCTTCGTTCGCAACTGCATCGGCCTTGGCGCGCGCATCATTGAAGGCGGCGGCCACCAGATCTTCAAGTATCGGCTTTTCGTTCAAGCTGACCAGGCTGTCATCGATGGCGACGCCGATGATCCGGCCTTTGGCGGATGCGCGGATCTTCACCAAGCCGCCGCCTGAAACCCCCTCGACCTCGATCCCGTCAAGCTTGCCTTGGGTCTCGCTCATCTGCTTCTGGATGGTCTCGGCTGCGGCTTGCGCGGCCTGGATCATCTCTTCCATCGATTTCATCAGTTACGTCTCCATTGGGAACTGCGCGCGGGGCGAGCAGCGTCGTCTTCACTCAGTAATTCAGCCCCGGGAAATGCCGCAAACGTGGCTTCAATCAGCGGATCGCGAAGTAGTGCCTCGGCCGATGCCGCGCGCACCGCCTCGGCCAGTTCGCGCAGTGACGGCGCGCCTTCCTCGGCTACCAGTTCGACTTGCCAGCGCGCGCCGGTGGCTTTCAGCAGGCCATCGCGCAGTTCGGGCGCGGGATCGCCCGAGTAGCCCGGCGTCAGGCTGAACCGCAGCACGTCGCGCTCCATGGTCACCACACGCACCCAATCGCGCATGATCTGGGCAACCTGCAGCTGGCCCGCACGCTCAACCGTGGTCACCAACGCCTCCCACGGCAGGGCTGCATCCGCAGCGAGCGCGGTTGGCGCAGTACTCCGCGCTAATGCCGGCCCACTTGCGGCCAGCTCGTCCAGCCTTTTGGCCAAGGTGCCCGGATCAGGCATGTCGGAAGCGTGCATTACGCGCAGCAGCGCCATCTGCGCAGCCGCCAGCGGATCGGGCGCGCTTTTCGTTTCGTCATAGCCCTTCAGCAGCAGTTGCCACAGCCGGTGCAACTGACCGGCGGTGAGATCCCGCGCCCAGCCTTCAATCGCATCGCGCTCCTCGGTAGAAGCGGCATCACCGGCGCCCTGACCCAGTTGCGCGAGCGCAATCCGGTGGACCAGCTCCATACCCCCGCGGATCAGCGCCAGCGGTTCGATGCCGAGCGCGAACTGGTGCGCCACCAGCTCCAGCAGCTGCGCACCGTCGCCCGCCAGCAAAGCGGCGAACAGGCGGCGCTGGACGCTTTTGTCGGCAAGGCCCAGCATGTCTTGCACTTTGGCGGCGGTGACCTGGCCTTCGCCGCCGAGATCCGCATGAGCAATCGCCTGATCGAGGATCGACAGGCCATCGCGCACCGAACCTTCGGCGGCGACGGCGATCATGGCGAGCGCCTCATCCTCTGCGCTAACCCCTTCGGCCATGCAGATACCGGCAAAGTGGGCGGAGAGCGCAGAGGCGGGAATGCGACGCAGATCAAACCGCTGGCAGCGGCTGAGCACGGTAACCGGCAGCTTATCGGCCTCGGTGGTGGCGAAGAGGAATTTCACATGCGGAGGCGGTTCCTCAAGTGTCTTCAGCAAGGCATTGAAAGCATTGCGCGAGAGCATGTGAACTTCGTCGATGATATAGATTTTGTAGCGTGCCGAGACGGCGGCATAGCGCACCGCCTCGATGATCTCGCGCACGTCGTCCACGCCGGTGTTGCTCGCCGCGTCCATCTCGATCACATCGATATGGCGGCCCTCGGCAATTGCCGTGCACGGCTCGCAGACCCCGCAGGGATCAATCGTCGGCCCGCCCTGCCCGTCAGGACCGATGCAGTTCAGCGCCTTGGCGATCAGCCGCGCGGTGGACGTCTTGCCCACTCCGCGCACCCCGGTCATCAGGAAGGCATGGGCCAGCCGGTCACGCCGGATTGCATTGCCCAGCGTCTGCACCATCGAGTCCTGGCCGATGAGCTGGGCAAAAGTCTGGGGGCGATATTTGCGTGCGAGGACGCGATAAGGCTGAATGCGCTCAGCGGCAGGGGAAGCCAGTGCCGGGTTTGGCTCCGGCGCAGGTTCGCCGCCAAACATCGATTCCTGGCCAGCTGCCTCAAGCTCGGCTGCGCTGATTGCAGTCTCGCCTTCGTCAGCCTCGCCGCCAGAAATGTCAGATGAATCGACCATCGAGGCTATTTACGCGGTGGCGGGCTGAATGTCAGGAAAAAAGGAGCCGGCCGACCCGCCGCAACCCGTTGTGGCTGCTTCCTTCCGGACCTGACCAAGTTGGCGGACGCAAGCGCCCGACCGACTCCCGAGCCGGCCTATGACGACTGCTTGGGGAAATCGCAAGTGCTTCAGCGGTGGTTCATTGAAATCGCAGCACAGATTTGCGACAGGGAACATTGATCAACCGGGGGTAATCATCATGAATAGGAAAGCCACACGTCTCATTGCCAGCCTCGACTTGCTGGCCGCCGCTATGCCAGTGCCTGCGATGTCTGCTGACACACCCAATTTCGGCGACGATTCGGGCCGCTTCGCCAAGGACGGCGAATGCGATGACATGCGCTTCGACGGCCCGGGGATGACCGATACACTGCTGATCGACAGCGACATTTTCCATGATGCCACCGATTGCCGCGCGGCCTTCAACGCAAACCGGGTGCGTTATCTCGGGGGGCACCGCAACGGAGCGCCTGCCGCAGCGACTACATCGCGGCGCGACGCCAGCCGCATTCAGTGGGGCAATGATACCAGCAAATATGCCAAAGACGGCGAATGCGACGACAAGCGCTTCACAGGACCGGGCATGACTTCGACCCCCCTGCTCGATTCCGACATCCAGCACGACGCAACCGATTGTCGCGCCGCCTATGAACAGGGCCGGCTGGAACTGCGCACCTAGGGCAAAAATCAGCGGAAATTGTCGGCGTAAGCCTGCAGTTTCAGCCGTCTGGCCGGGGTTGCCTGCACCCGTGCAACGATGCCGTGCCGGTCGGCATAGGCCTGCGCTTCGGCCTGTGTTGCAAATATCAGCACGACTTGCGCCTGGGTGTCGCCCGATCCGGTCCAGCCCATCAGCGGATCGGCGCGGCGCGCCTCTGATGGGGCAAACTCCAGGGTCCATTGGTCAGTCAACGCCTTGCCGGACTGCATGGCGTTTTTCGGGCGTTGATAGATGCGCGCTGTCATGGCCCCGCCTTTCCCTCGATTTGGCTGCCAAATCAAGTCTGCCTCGCTAAATTCGTTTTTGGGCGGCGGCAAAGGCATTCTTGGTCTTCAGGCTCGGGTCCTCGTTCCACGGCTCGTCTGGCCAGCGATGCCGGGGATAGCGGCCCTTCATGTCCTTCACCACATCGCGCCACGAGCCGCGCCAGAAGCCCGGCAGGTCGCGAGTGGTCTGGATCGGTTTGCCGCCGGGTGAGGTGAGCTTCAGCAAAAGCGGCTGTGGTGGCTGACCAAACATGGGATGCGCATCGAGACCAAACAGTGCCTGAACACGAAGTTCCACCGCTGGCCCGCCATCATCGTCGTAGTCGATGGCATGGCTGGTCCCCGCCGGGCTGGTGAACTGCGGCGGCGCAAGCCGGTCGAGGCGCTGGCGCTCGCCGTGTGGCAGGCGGCTAAGCAAGGCGTGATGCAG
Organism: Novosphingobium sp.; assembly: GCA_031362485.1. Classification (GTDB taxonomy): domain Bacteria; phylum Pseudomonadota; class Alphaproteobacteria; order Sphingomonadales; family Sphingomonadaceae; genus Novosphingobium. Next base: position 566 of record JANLSP010000309.1, on the reverse strand, counting down.
AGCATGAACGTCAAGATCGCCCAGCCGCCGCGTCAGTAGCGGCCTCAGCCATTGCTCCATATCTTCCAGCAGGTTCTCCTCGCCAAGTTCGGCCAGACCGGCAAAGCGCGCGCGCCGAAGCAATGACTGGCTCCCCGTAGCCAGCGGCAACAAGGTCAGGCCTTCCAGGCGCACGCGGTCAATCAAAAATGCCGCAATTGCCTCGGCATCCGGCGCAGGGTCAGGGCCCCGCGCCAGCGTTACGGCCCCCAACCGCTGCTCGAGCAAGGCCTCGACCCGGGCTTCGCCGGCAATCCAGCGCAGCGCCGGGCGCCGCTCGATGCGATGCCCCAGCCAGCGAAGGACGTCCGCCTCGCTCAGGGCAATTGCGCCGGTTATGCGCGCGCCCTTGGCCTCGCCTTGCGCCTCGCCAACTGCCAGCCACTCGGCGCGCGCCAAAGGCGAGGCGGGGTCAAGCCGCAGCCCCCTGCCGCCGGTTGTGAGCCATTCCTCGCCCGATGCGGATCGGCGCTTGGCGATGTTATCCGGAAAGGCTTCGGCGAGGAGGATGGCGAGAGGCGGCTGCG
>JANLSP010000270.1:0-4667 GCA_031362485.1 Novosphingobium sp. | reverse complement strand
CGAGAAGACTCGAACTTCCACGGGCTTTCGCCCACAACGACCTCAACGTTGCGCGTCTACCAGTTCCGCCACGACCGCTAAATCAACAGGGCAAACTTGCCGCCCTGGGGGGGTAGGAGCGCGCCCTTAGCAAAGCGGGCTGATTGCTGCAAGCGGCGAGCGGGTGGGCATCGCCGGGCGCAGTCAGCCCGGCTTCCAGCCAATCTCGGCAAACCTGGCTGACTTGGGCACATCGGTGACAGCTTCGTTGACGCCGACGCTTTCGCCCGGTGCAAGTTGGCGCTTCGCCGGGACGACCTCCCAGCTGTAGACGATTCGCTCACGTGCATCGCGAAGCACAATGAGGATGGTTGGCACGGTGCGCCGGGTCCTTCCGACATTGGTCACGATCCCGCTGGCGCCGAAATACTCGGTGCCGTTGGGCAGAGTGCGTCGTTCCTGACGGTTGGGCGGAAAATCGAGTACCAGATCCGGCTGGGCCTCGGCAAATGTCTGGCGCGAGAGCGGCATCCAGTCGGGCAGGCCATACATGGCCACTGCGCCCCCTGCCGCAATCGCCACCAAGGCAAACAGCGCCGCAGCCCAGGTCCACAATTTGAGCCGGTTAATGCGGGGGCGGAACGGCGGCTCGTGGGCAAAGCTCGAATGGTCCCAGTCCGGCTCGTCCCAGACACGGCTTTCTTCCACAGGTTCTTGTGCGGCAAGCCCTTCGGCAAGCGGCGGATCTTCGGCTTCAGACCTGGCGGGCTCTGCCGGTTCAGGCTCGGCCTCGGGCTCCGGCTTCGGATCGGGCGCAGCAGGCACGGGTTCAGTGAAGTCCTGTGCAGTTTGGCTTGCTTCGGCTTCGGCGGTACCGGAAGAAGCATAAGACCGGACGGGCTCCGCCACTGGCGCGGCTACGGGCTCTGGCGGCGTGGCAGCCGGCGGAGGCGCTGGGGCAGCGGGCGGCGGTGCAGCAGGTGGCGGCGGGGCCGGAGATGCTGCGGGAGCGGCACCATCCTGGAACCAGCTGTGGCGGCATTTGGCGCAGCGAACCGTGCGTCCATCGATCCCGATCGCGCTATCGGGCACGACATAGCGGGTCGCGCAGGCGGGGCAGGCGATAATCATTGCAGCCACGTTAAGCATGATGCAGCGCTGCGCGGCAAGGCTTGGTTGGCAGATGCTTGTTGGCTATACCCTTTTTTCCACATGGATTGACGGCTATAGACCCGGATTACACGCCGCCGGACCGGACCAAACCCAAGCCCATGACAAAACCAGCCGACGGGGAAATCGTCCAGTTCGACAATGTCGGCTTGCGCTATGGGGCGGAGCGCGAGGTGCTGAGCGATCTCAGCTTCACCTTGTTTCCGGGCAGCTTCTATTTCATCACCGGGGCCAGCGGTGCAGGCAAGACCTCGCTGCTCAAGCTGCTCTACCTCGCGCAGCGCCCCTCGCGCGGCATGATCCGCATGTTCGGGGCAGATGCGATTACGTTGCCCCGCGAGCGTCTGCCGCTGTTGCGTCGGCGGATGGGCGTTGTGTTTCAGGATTTCCGCCTGGTCCCCCATCTTTCCGCATTCGACAATGTCGCTTTGCCGCTGCGGATCGCCGGAGCGTCCGAGAAGGATGTGATGAAGCCGGTGCGCGACATGCTGGAATGGGTAGGGCTAGCAGAGCGCATGGACGCGCGGCCGGCAACGCTTTCAGGTGGCGAGCAGCAGCGGGTGGCGATTGCGCGGGCGGTGATCGGCCGGCCGGAAATACTTGTGGCCGACGAGCCGACCGGCAATGTGGATCCCGAAATGGCCGTCAAGCTTCTGCGCCTGTTTGAGGCGCTGAACCGGCTCGGTACCACGGTGCTGGTGGCAACCCACGACCTGCACCTGTTGCAGAAAGTGCCCGATTCGCTGATCATGCGGCTAGACCGTGGGCGCCTGACCGATCCAACCGGAGCCTTGCGCTTCCCGCCGCGCCGGCCTGCGCGCGCGCCGCGGGGTGTGCTGTGAAACTGCGGCTTGGCAGTGGCGGCGGAGGTGGTAGTGGCCTGGGCGGCGAGGTTCAGGCGCGGCTGATTCCGCAGGCGCGGCTATCAGGACCGATGCCCTGGGTGATCGCCATCATGGTGGCGCTGGTGGTGATCGCGGCGGCTGCGGGGCTTTCGCTGCGCAACACGGTCAAGGCCGCAACCGCCGAACTTTCGGGCGGCGTGACTGTTCAGATCGTCGAGCCTGACGCTGCTGAACGCGAGCGGCAGGCAAGCGCTGCGCTGGTGCGGCTCGCGGACCTGCCGGGCGTCAGCTATGCCCGCCGCGTGCCGCAGGACGAAGTCGATGCACTGATCGAGCCCTGGCTGGGCGAGGGCAGCAGCGATGCGGACGCCATCCCGGTGCCTGCGCTGATTGATGCCCGACTCGCGCGGACAGTGACGCAGAAGGAAATAGGGCGCCTGCGTGCGGCCTTGCGCGCCGCCGCTCCGGCTGCGCGCATTGATGCCCAGTCGGACTGGCTGAAGCCGGTCTTTGGCGCGATCCAGTCGCTGCAATGGCTTGCGCTGGCGCTGGTCGGACTGCTCACGCTGGCCATGGCGGCGGCAGTGCTGCTGGCGGCGCGCTCGGCGCTGGGTTCTAACCGCGATACCATCGAGATCGTTCATCTTCTCGGCGGCACCGATGTCCAGATTGCCCGCATCTTCCAGCGGTCGATTGGCATCGATGCGGTGGCCGGCGGCGCATTGGGGCTGGCGCTGGGGATTGTCGCCGTGCTGTTCCTGGCCCGGCGTTTTGCTTCGCTGGGGGCAGGGCTGGTCGATAGCGGGGCGCTTGGTTTGGCCGGGTGGCTGCTGCTGGCGATAGTGCCGATTGCCGCGGTCGCGTTGGCCATGCTTACCGCCCGGTTGTCTGTACTGCGCGCCTTGCGCCAGATGTTGTGATAGTCAGGCCAATGTTCAAACGCATTATATCGCTGACCCTAATTGCCTGGCTGCTGGGATTTGCCTGGTTTGCTGCGGTGCTGCCCCAGCCGCAGAGCGGCGGCAAGACCGACGCGGTGATCGTGCTGACCGGCGGCGAGGGCCGCGTTGCGCGTGGGCTTGAGGTGTTGCGCAAGGGCTGGGCCCGCAACCTCCTGGTTTCGGGGGTTGACCGCGAAGTCCGCCCGCACGAATTCGTTGCAGCTTATGGCATTGCACCCCGGCAGATGGCCTGCTGCGTGACGCTGGGCTTTGAATCGGTTGATACGCGATCCAACGCGCTGGAGGCCGCGCGCTGGATCGCCCGTAACAAGTTCCGCTCGGTGCGGCTGGTTACTACCGACTGGCACATGCGCCGCGCGGCTTTTGAACTGGCCCGCGTCGGCCCGGAAAATGTGACCGTGGTGCGCGATGCCGTCCAGTCGCAGCCGACGCTGGAAACGCTGTTCCTTGAATATCACAAGCTGCTGGCCCGGCGGGTTTCGCAAGTCTGGGAGGGTTAGCCGCAATGGCGCGGCGCGCGAAGGCCGGTCTTGCCGATGCGGCCAGAAGCCTGGCCTTCTACCTGGTGTTTTACGGCGGCTCGGCGTTGCTGGTCGTCGTGGCGCTGTTCGAGTTGGCATTCGCGCCCGCAGGAGTCCGGGACACTGCCCGGCGCTGGTCCGAATTTCATCGCAAATGCCTGCGCCGCTTTCTGGGAATCCGCATTGTGGTAACCGGCACCCTGCCGGTGGGTCCGGCACTGATCGCCTGCAAGCATGAAAGTTTCTTCGAAGCTATCGATACGCTGGCGCTGTTTCACGAGCCTGCCGTATTCGCCAAGGCAGAACTGATGCGCATTCCCCTTTGGGGCCGGGTGGCTGCCGCGCAAGGGCTGATCCCGGTCTCGCGCGATCAAGGGGCACGGGCCTTGCGCGCCATGGTTGGCGCCGCGGGGCGGGCAACCGATGAAGGGCGGCAGCTGGTCATTTTTCCCGAGGGAACCCGCGTGCCGCATGGCAGCCGCTTCAAACTTCAGGCGGGTTTCGCCGGGCTCTACAAGCTGCTCGATCTGCCGGTTGTCCCGGTCGCGGTGGCAAGCGGAGCGCTTTATCACCGGACCTGGAAGTGCCCGGGCACCATTGTCTACCGGATTGGCGAGCCGATACCGGCGGGGTTGCCGCGCGAGGAAATCGAAGCGCGCGTGCAGACGGCAATCAATGCCCTGAACGAGCCGGAGCTGATATGATTGACACTCCAAATCACCGCAAGCACCGCAGCTGGCTCAAGGTGCTCGGTCCGGGGCTGGTTACCGGCGCGGCCGATGACGACCCCAGCGGCATCGGCACATATAGCCAGGCCGGCGCTCAGTTCGGTTATGGCCTCGCATGGACTATGTTCTTCGGCTTTCCGTTGCTAGCCTCGATCCAGGCGGTCTGCGCGCAGATTGGCGCGACGACGGGGCTGGGCATCGCGCAGAACCTTCGCCGGCATTATCCCCGGCGGGTTCTGCAGATGGTCGTTATCCTCTTGCTTGTCGCCAATGTGATCAATCTGGGCGCTGATCTGGGCGCAATGGCGGCGGCGCTTGCACTGCTTCTGCCGGGCCCGGCGCTGCTCTATACCTTCCTGTTCGGCGTGGTGAGCGTGCTGCTGGAAGTGTTTGTCACCTATGGGCGCTATTCAAGGGTGCTCAAGTGGGCGACGCTGTCGCTGTTTTCCTATGTCGCCGTGG
>JANLSP010000258.1:0-3526 GCA_031362485.1 Novosphingobium sp. | reverse complement strand
GCTTTCAGGAGCCGATGCGGCCGCATGTGATGCGGCTGCTGGGGCTTAAATCGGATGCGGACGAGAGCGATGTTGTGGCGCTGTGCGGCGATGATCGCTTCGATACGCTCTCTTTGCGCCGCTGCATGGAGATCAACCGTTCGTGGAAGGCCAAGACCGGGCAGGACAATGCGGCGGTCATCGCTGACTGGCTCGGCTGCGATCCGCTTGTGCGGAGCCGGGGCATGGAGGGACTTTTCGATGTCTTTCACACGAAGACCGGGAAACTGCGCGCAAGCTCATCGCAAGACAAGCTTGACCCGGACTACCCGCGTTATGTTGCGCAAGTGGCGGATTCCATCGCCCGCATCCGCGACTTGCGCACCCTGCTCGCACTGGCCAAACGCCTCGTGCCCGCGCTTCGCCTTGCCCGTACCTTTGCCCATGCCTGGGACGAGGCCAAGAAGCGCGAAGGGGTGATTGATTTCGACGACCAGATCCGCAGCGCCGCCGAACTGCTGTCTGAATCGGGCTTTGCCCAATGGATCGGCTACAAGCTGGACAGGCAGTTCGATCATATTCTGGTTGACGAGGCGCAGGACACCAACGCCGCGCAGTGGCGGATCATCCTTGACGGACTGACGCAGGACTATTTTGCGGGCCTCGGCCAGCGCGATGCAGCGATGCGCACGCTGTTTGTCGTCGGCGACTACAAGCAGGCGATTTTCCGCTTTCAGGGCACCAGCCCGGAAAACTTCCGCAAAGCCTCCGAACGCGTGCGTGCGGCAATGCAGCAGGGCATGCAGAACGCCGAAGCAAGCCGATCGAATGCGCAGCTACACGGATTGCTCGATCTCGGGCTCGATCGCTCGTTCCGCACTGGCCAGTCGGTACTCGATTTCGTCGACAAGGCGCTCGGCGCAATCGGCCACGCGCGCTTTGGTCTCGACAAGGCGGCTGACGATCACAAAGGCGAACCTCGCCCCGGTCATGTCATTCTGTGGCGACCTGTTGGCCAAAAGGGCGAGGACGCAGAAGAGTTTGAGCCTGGCGACGGCGAGGCAGATGACAGCGAAGGCGAGGGCGCCCCTCAGGCATGGCTGTCCAAACCCGAACGCATGCTGGCCGACAACATCGCGCGGCAGATCAAGGCCTGGCTGGACGAAGGCTTTCCCTTGTTCAAAGGGGGCGATCAGGGCAAGCCACGCGCCGCCGGGCCGGGCGACATCATGGTGCTGCTGCGCAAGCGCGGCGATCTTGCCAGCCTGGTGGTCGCGCGGTTACATGCGCACGGGGTGCCGGTGGCCGGCGTAGACCGGTTGCGGCTGGGCGCGCCGCTGGCAGTCAAGGATCTGGTCGCCGCGCTGCGCTTCGCCGCTCAGCCGCTCGACGATCTCAATCTTGCGGCGCTGCTGGTTTCGCCCCTGATCGGCTGGAGCCAGGAGCAGTTGCTCGAACATTGCTACCGGGAACGCAAGGCCCGCCTGTGGGACCATTTGCGCCGCACACCGCATCCCGAAGTCGCGGCGGCGATGGCCCAACTGGGCCAGCTGCTCGCCAAGGCTGATTTCGATCCGCCGCAGGCCCTGCTGCACTGGCTGCTGGTCGGGCCATGGCAGGCGCGGCGGCGGCTGGTGGCGCGGCTGGGGCATGAGGCAAACGATCCGATCGACGAGTTGCTCAACGCTGCCCACGCCTATTCGATGGCTTCGGTGCCCAGCCTTGCCGGCTTCATTGCCTGGTTCGACGCCGGCGAGGGCGAACTGAAGCGCGAGGCCGACAATGCGAGGGGGCAGGTGCGGGTGATGACGGTGCACGGCGCCAAGGGCCTGCAGGCGCCCATTGTGATCCTCGCCGATGCGACCGCCAATCCGGTGAAGGCGGGGCGCAGCGAAATGATCAAGCTTGCCGATCCCGAGAATGAGGAGCGCTGCCTGCCGATCCCGGGACTGCGCAAGGATGACAAGGTCGGCTTGATCCGCGAAGCTGCCGAGGTGATCGCGCGCGAGGCTGATCAGGAACACTGGCGGTTGCTCTATGTCGCAATGACCCGCGCCGAGGAAGCGCTGTTCATTGGCGGTGCGCTGGGCCTAAGCGAGAAAGAACCGGCGCCGGAAAGCTGGTATGCGCAGTTGCGCAGCCTGTTTGGCGCGCAGGATTGGCGTGAGGGGGTGCCAATCTGGAGTGAACAGCTTGAATGGGGGGATTGGCCCGCGCTGAGCGTACGGGCGCCCGAAGCGCCCACCCGCCCCGCCGAGCTCGATCTGCCAGCATGGCTGAGCACGCCGGTCGGCGCAGAGCCGCGCCCGCCCCGGCCGCTCGCGCCATCCTCGCTTGGCGAGGACGCGGCAAGCGATCCGCCGCATGCCTCCGGCACCGGTGCGCTTGCGGCGCGGCGCGGAGTGCTGATCCACCGGCTGTTGGAGCGCCTGCCCGAAGTGCCGCACAACAAGCGCGAGGCGGCGGCAGAGCTCTGGCTCTCGCGCAACGCGGCCGACCTCGATGCGGGCAGCCGCGCTGAAATCGCTGCCCGCGCGCTTGCCGTGCTGGCCGAGCCGGAATGGGCCGACTTGTTCGGCCCCGATGCCCTGGCCGAAGCGCCGATTGCGGCGCTGGTGGGAACATCCATGGTCACTGGAACGATCGACCGGCTGCTGATCGGCAAGGACTGCATCCGGCTGGTTGATTACAAGTCGGCCCGCCGACCGCCGACGAGCCTTGATGAAGTTCCCCGCGCGGTACTGCGCCAGATGGGTGCCTATGCCGCCGCGCTGGGGGCGACATTCCCGGGCCGGCAAGTGGAGGCGGCGCTGCTCTATACGCAGAACCCGCAGCTGATCGCCATTCCCGCAGAAGTGCTGGATGCGCTCAAGCAGGAATTGCAGGGCGCGCAGTAAAGCTATTCACGCTTTGCACCCGCTTTACCGTTGCCTTCGTCGCGCGCGTACCTAGATAGATGCGTCACAGAACAGGAGTTTTTCACTATGCCCACCAAGAAAGTCACCGATGCCAGCTGGAAGGCCGACGTCCTGGATTCCGATGTGCCGGTGTTGGTCGATTTCTGGGCTGACTGGTGCGGCCCCTGCAAGATGATCGGCCCCTCGCTGGAAGAAATCAGTGACGAGCTGGCCGGCAAAGTGACCATCGCCAAAGTCGACATCATGGAAAACACCACGATTGCCGGCGAGATGGGCGTGCAGTCGATCCCTCTGATGGTGCTGTTCAAGGGCGGAAAGCCGGTAGCGCAAAAGCTGGGCGCGGCGCCCAAAAGCCAGCTCAAGGGCTGGCTTGAGGGTGAACTCTAGATCCCAGCCATCCGCGCGGCCAGCTCTTCCCACAGTGCCGGGCTGGCTGCTCCCAGCAGCCCGCTGCGGCCGGGTTCGTCCACCCGGAAGGGCGAGCCATCGGGCCGCGCGGCCTTGCCGCCTGCCTCGTTGAGCAAGAGCGCACCGGCGGCATGGTCCCAGGCGTGGGTGCGTTCGAACACCGAGATGTCGTTAATCCCCAGCGCCAGGCGCGGCCATTGTTCGGCGGCGCAGCGGGGGAT
>JANLSP010000241.1:0-6708 GCA_031362485.1 Novosphingobium sp. | reverse complement strand
AGCTGATGGCATTCGCATTGTCATGATGACCGGGGACAACCGCACCACTGCGCTGGCGGTTGCGGCCCGCCTGGGCATCGACGATGTCGAGGCCGAAGTCCTGCCCGAGGACAAGGCCAGCGTCGTCCAAAAGCTGCGCGCCGAAGGCCGCAGCGTCGCGATGGCGGGAGACGGCGTCAATGATGCGCCGGCGCTGGCGGCGGCCGAGGTTGGCATCGCCATGGGGGCCGGTGCCGATGTTGCGATCGAAAGCGCGGGCGTAACCCTGCTGCAAGGCGATCTGGGCGGGATCGTGCGAGCGCGGAAGCTGTCGCGCGCGGTGATGCGCAACATCCGCCAGAACCTGGTGTTCGCCTTCGCCTATAACGTCGCCGGCATCCCGATCGCAGCGGGCGCGCTCTATCCTGCCTTTGGCTGGATGCTCTCGCCCGCCATCGCGGCCGCGGCTATGGCCCTCTCTTCGGTCAGCGTCATCACCAATGCCCTGCGCCTGCGGATCGTGCGGCTGTGACCGAACTAGACCCAGAGCGCCGTCCCAAGTATCTGGCCCAAAAACCGTTTATGCTGAGCTTGTCGATGCACTGTCCTTTTCTCCCCGCCGCGCAATGCAGATCAAGGCCCCTGGATTTCTGCGCAAAACACCAAACCACGCAAGGCTGACACTCAGTCAACCGGGCCAAATTCGCCGCAGCAAGGGAACATGCTTCTCATCCGCGCGCGCGGCTGGTAATCGCGGGCCATGGCCGCTCTCACCGTCGCTGCGCTGCAACTGGCGCTGGGTTCCCCCAACGAGGCGGAGAACATCGCTGCCGTTTCGGTTTTGGCCGAGCAAGCGGCGGCGCAGGGCGCGAAAGTCGTGCTCCCGCCCGAGCTGTTTTCCGGACCCTATTTCTGCAGCACCGAGGACGAGGCGCGCTTTGCCCTTGCGCGGCCAACGGTCGAGCATCCCTCGGTTCTGGCCATGCAGAAGCTGGCCCGATCGCTGCGCGTCGCCATTCCCACCAGCTTTTTCGAGCGCGACGGGCAGCATTATTACAACACCCTCGCGATGATCGATGCCGGTGGCGAGATCCTCGGAACCTACCGCAAGAGCCACATTCCTGACGGGCCGGGTTATGAGGAAAAGTTCTATTTCCGGCCCGGCAACACCGGCTTCAAGGTCTGGGAGGTTTGCGGCACCCGCATCGGCGTCGGCATCTGCTGGGATCAGTGGTATCCCGAATGCGCGCGCGCAATGGCGCTGATGGGGGCCGAGGTTTTGCTCTATCCGACCGCGATCGGCTCCGAGCCTTACGACGAGAGTTTCGATACCAGCCGGATGTGGCGGCGCGCCATGCAGGGTCATGCTGTATCCAACTGCATGCCCGTGGTCGCCGCCAACCGGGTCGGAACTGAGAACGGTCAGCGGTTTTATGGGCATAGCTTCATCAGCGATGAGTGGGGCGATCTGGTGGCGGAATATGGCGGCGAGGAAAGCGGCGCGCTGATCGCCGCGCTCGATCTTGGCCGCGCTGCCAAGCACCGCGCCGGGATGGGCTTCTTCCGCGATCGCAGACCGGAACTCTATGGCCGCCTCACCCAGGACATCTAAAGCGCAAGAGCTATATCTGATCGCGCTGGGTTCCAACCGGCGGCACCACGCGCACGGTGCACCTGAAAACATCCTGCGGGCGGCGCTCGGCCTATTGGGCAAGAAGCGTATCGCGGTGAAGGCGGCATCGAAGATCATCGCCAGCGCACCGCTGGGCCCATCGCGTCGGCGCTATGCCAATGCCGCCGCACTGGTCAGCTTTGCGGGCGAACCCCCGCAACTGCTCGAGCGGCTCAAGCGGATCGAACGGCGCTTTGGCCGTCCGCAGGGCGGGCAGCGCTGGGGCGCGCGAGTGCTCGATCTCGATATCGTGCTGTGGCAGGGCGGCGCCTGGGCCTCGCCTGGGCTGACCGTGCCGCACATCGCCTTCCGCGAGCGCCAGTTTGTGCTCGGCCCCGCCCGCACCATCGCGCCGCGCTGGCGCGATCCGCTGACCGGCCTGACCATCGCCCAGCTTCATGTGCGCTTGACCCGGCCCCGCTCGCTGCCTAGTGACGCCGCTCGGTGAGGGCCCTTAGCTCAGTCGGTAGAGCAACTGACTTTTAATCAGTAGGTCGCTGGTTCGAATCCAGCAGGGCTCACCACTTGAAATAATTTGATAAAAATTGGATTTCAGGGCGGTAGAAATTTAGATTGAATTGCCCTCAGTAAGCACGGGGTAAGCACGAGAATAGGCTTCTCATCAGTTTTCGCGCGCGTTCGGATCGTGAGGAGGCCTACCGCGAAACGTTTCCCACAATGCGCCCGGCTGTGTCTCCGCCGTCATATTCGGTTCACTACGCACTCGTGGTCTGGGCTTCGGCCTCGGCCCCGCCCATTGTTGCTGACCATTGGTAACGCGACGCTGCTGGGCCATACTTGTTTCCAATCGAGATGGAAGCCACCCTCTTACTCCTGCGCGATTACGGGCACCCTCAAGATTATCGCTAATTTTGGCTGAATCAGACCGTTTTACGATCAGGGGCATCCCCGGCTCTGCCAAGTACGGGCGGTTGCAAAGCCATGCCACACCCCCTGCGACATCCTGAGCCTGCTTGCCCATCGTTCGGCGGGAACATCGTTAGTTTGAACTTCGATCGGACGCCGCGCTCTCGCAGCCATTAAACAGGTCGTAACCAGCTTGCGCTATGGCCGATCTATAGAGCTGCCTCCAGAACCGATGGTGCCTGCATGACGAAGCCCCGCTCCCGAACGATGCGAAGGTCCACATTTACCAAAGCGCATATGCGCAGCGATCTCGATTGGACCGAGATCGGGATCGGAAATGTTTCCAGCACCGGCATGATGGTGAAATGCGCGGAACCGCCGCCAGTTGGCGCTGAAGTTGAAATACGCCGCCGGAGCCTTCAGATCGTAGGTCGCGTAGTGTGGACATCGAGGTCGCGTTTCGGTCTACAAAGTCTGGAACCGATCGATGTAGAGGCGTTACTGGAAGGCGGCGGTCTGCAGCCCCAAAGGACCGAAACAAGTCGATCTCCCAGGCTCCGCTTATGGCACTGGTCGGAGGCACGATAATCTACGGCACTACACTACTTCAGGTCGTTCCGTAAGCATTCTGCACCCCAGCAAATGCCGGTCCCGCTCATGCACCGAGCACGAAATCTAGCGACCGCTAATATGTCCTGTCCTGGCAAACCGCTTCGACGGCTCTGGGGCGGTTTGCGGACACTTGACGCTCGGTCCGGATTTGCCGACAGTCCCCCAGGGGGTGCGCGTATGGCAAGGTATGTAACACCGACGAAGCAAGGTTCGCTTTGGCTGAGCCGGAACGGTTTCCTGCTGGCGGCGGCGTTGATAAGTGGCGCGGTTGCATGGTGGATGATCGCGTGGCCGGTTGCTTCCCTTTCGAACCTGGATGCTCACAAAGGGCATTTCGCACTGACCTTTGCGCACATGTTTGGCGGCACGGGGATGCTCTTTCTGGGCGGCTTAAACCTCTATCTGGCGGCGCGCCGAGATCGCTTCCAATTGCATCGCCGGATCGGCCAAAGCTACTTGGTTTTCGGTGCTTTCGGCGCGATTATAGCGATCATCATAACGCTTACACCGGCTCACAAGGCAGCTGGGTCACCCGTCCTGACCAACGCGACTGTGTCGCTGTTGATGCTCGCGTCCGCTTGGCTGGCATTTGCCGTGCTTGGATGGCGGGCGGGACGAAACAGGCGTTACCAGTCTCACGGTCAATGGATGATCAGAACTTACGTGCTGGTCTGGTCGTTTGTATTCTGCCGGATCGCCTCGCGGGTCACAAACATCGGAGAGCTGGGAAACGGTGAGGCCTTCGTCTGGCTGTCATGGGTGGGCCCGCTCATCGTTTGCGAATTGCTTCTGCAGTGGCCTGAAGGGTCCAAGAAATCTGGCCCTCTGGCAACGGTGGTCCAAGACCAACCTATCATTCGCTAACCTCCGGAATGTTGTCTCTCCCGAAAGGCGGCTTCCACGGAAAAATGACGGAAAGCTGACGCTCCGGTAACGTCGGAGTTTTTCCACGCGCTCTAGACGATGACAACCAGGATCACATTGCTGTCACCAATCGGGCCATTGTCGGCCTCATGGGCTGCAAATGCATCCTCTCGCGTCTGACCGATGTTTTGAATGATACGAAGCCAGACAGGCGCTCCCGGCGGGCAGTGGCGGCTTTCCAGATCGGCAACCCGGCGATTCAGGCGCATATCGGAACCCTTCCATTGTTAGTGAACTGATTCCAGAATATGACGCACTCGGTATCACCAATGTGGCTTTGCTCCCGCTCATAGCGCGCCCGCGCCTCCTCGCATGTCTCGCCAGGCTCCCCGATGATCCAGTGATACCGCGTGATGCGTGGCGCATCGCGTTGTTCGAGAACTTCCAGTCGCTGCATCATTCCACGCCCAGCCATGCTTTCAACTCCTTGGACCAAGTGCTTGTGTCTATTTCGGCTGTATCTCCGAGATCACCGCCATCATTGAGGACCTGTTGTTCTGCATCGGTCAGGGGCCAACCCAGCCAGGCCTTCACCGCAGGGGAGAGGGCGGGCGATCTGCCACGCTCAAGGGTCGCTACCCGGTTGCTCAATCCACGCATAAGGCCAACTCCTTCGCTTCCCGCCCGAGCCATTCAAGGAAACGGATACAACTCCGGTCATATTGCGCCCGCCAGTCGTCCGGAAGGGCCACACCGGCATCGGCAAAGCGCTGGATCAGGTCGAGAGTGGATTGCTCAAGTTCTTCGTCGGTCAGATGGTCCAATGACCGGCAACTGTCGGACTGCTTTGTTTCGAGTGCGGTCAGGCGGCGTTCCATGGCCTTCATTTCCGCGCCTCCAATGCTGAAATCCGGGCTTCCAGGTCACCAGCCTCCACAAGGGTCTTGTGCGCGGTCAACAGCGCCATAACCCGCCCGGCTTCGTCCGGGGTCACTTCCCCCGCAGCCACTGCATCGAGCAGCGCCGAGGAAGCCGCCACGGTATCGCCAGCGGTCGTGATTGGAGGCAGGGCGAACGACACAGGAGCATCCTTCCTTGGCGGGGCCAGACGGTCGAGACAGAGCCTCAGCGCCACGCCATCGCCTTCCAGAGCCTTGTTGATCGCAGTTTTCGTCAAGGCCTCGTGCTGGCCTTCCAGCAGCAGTTCTATGGCCCGAGTGACTTTGTGGCGCGTGCCAGGGGCCTTTCCTGCCGGGTTGCCCGACTGACCCGGTTTGAACCGCGTGCCTGTTTTCTGGCCTGTATTTGCAGGATCGTCAGCCATGACAGGCACCGAGGACAATAGGGACGATAGGGACAATAGCCATCACCGCGCATCCATCGAGAAGCCCGCCGGCGGAGGCGGCATGCCTTGCAGCGGATTGCGCAGGCCAGCCTTCCTTGCCCCACCAATGGCAGGCGCACCGTAATAGCCGGGGAATGTCACATGCAGGTGATCGCCTTCGGGCAGGAGTCGAGCCCGCGGATCATACCGCTTCACCTGCTGTGCCACCCAGGCGATGGACTTGCCCGGCGGCGGCACAATGTCGAAGCTTGACCCGTCGAGATGGCGGCTGTCTTCCGCAGGGCGATAGCCACGGCGGCGCATATCGGCCTGATATTCCGGCGTCCGAAAGCCCGATGTCAGTTGCGCGTTTGGCAGAAGCTTCTGCAGGTCGGCATAGACATTACGCCCACCGGCATCGCCTTCGACCACGAACCCGGCGGGCGGGGGCGGAACTGCGCGGCTGGCGCCCTTGCGCGGCGGACCACCAAACAGGTTTGACCGGGCATCGGCGCGGGCCTCGCGCAAGACCTTGGAAACCGCGTCCTGTTTCGCCTCGTTGTCCATCGCTTTCCATTGCGGCGAACCGGTCAGGGCGCGGAGCTTGGGCATGACGATGTTGCCAGCAGTTGACTGATAGCCGTCATATTCCGTACTCGTCAGCTCGCGGTCGCCAATCTTGCGTTGCGGCAGCCCGACCGAGACGCCAGCCTTGAGCAATTCACGGTTGACCGGATCGTTCTTCGACCTGCTCTGCCAGATCGGCGATACGATATCGGGACCGACGCCGCCTTCATTGACCACTTCGTCGCCCCAGACATTGCGCTTCGGCAGGAGGTTCTTCGACAAGCCGGGGATTCGCGACTGGATTTGCTCACCAACGGTATCGACATCGCGGGCCACGGGATCGATTGTGCGGGCAACCTGCGCGACACCGGTCGGAACCGCGATAGAGCCAGCCAGGCGGCGCACGAGGCGTCCGGCATTCTGATCCGGCTCGGTCATAGCCCCAACCACATCGCTGATTCCCGAAAGCCATGTCTTGCTGGCAAGGTTGCCCATGATCGAGGCCACCAGCAGCGTCACCCTGTCCTGCTGCTCGCGCTTGCTCATGCCTTCAGGCAGGGTGGCGAGATCGGCGGCAACACCCAGGGTGGTCGAGAGCGGGTCGAGCCGCTTGTAGCTGTAATAGGTATCGCCGATGCGGATTGAATAGGGCTGCCAGCCATCGGCATACTGCAACCGCGCCTTCGCCGGATCAGACGGAGCAGATCCAGTGATGTTGCCTGCAAGCGCGGCCTCATAGACAGCCATGCCAAGACCAGTGCCGAGCATCATCTTGGAGACGGCCAGGTCTCGCCTTGCGCCGCCGGCCATCCAGTCGGCGCGC
>JANLSP010000240.1:0-4641 GCA_031362485.1 Novosphingobium sp. | reverse complement strand
CGTTCGAAGAAACCGCGATCAGGACCGCCATCGCTACCACCATCAGCCAGACCGGCGTAGAAGGCGATATTCCGATCTGGAGCAACAAGATCCACCGCGTGAACCCGCTGCTGTGCGACGGCGACGGCCCGATCTTGCGTTACCGGCGCTATTTCGAACAATTCTACGCGCCCGAAGACGGCCGCGTCGAGAGTATCGCCGCAGAGTAGCGATCAGTCCGGGCGGCAAATCGGGAATGTCCTCCGGATCTGCAGTCCCAATGCCAACCAAGAGTTACTGAAGAGGAATGACCATGACACGACTTCGTTATCTCAGTGGCCCTGCCGGCACCCGCACCACCGGCGCGCTCAACAATACTGTGCGCTCGATCCGGGCGACTTACGAAACTGATCCCGCTGTCTACGCCGCCTTGCTGCCGCAGCCGCTGACCCCGATCGGCCGGCCCGAGGTCTGGCTCCAGTTGGCCCATGTCGCGATGCATTGGTCGCCAGAGCGGACAATCGAAATCGGCGCGCTGTCGATGGGGCTGGTCTGCGATTACGAGGGCCAGCGCGGTGCCTATTGCTTCCACATGGCAATGGAAGGCGAAAGCGTGGTCACTGGCGGACGCGAACGCTTTGGCGAGCCCAAGAAGATCGCCGAGACCACTTTCGAAAAGAACGGCGACCACGTGCGCGCCAGCTGCTCGCGCCACGGCATCACCTATTTCACCATCGAAGGCGATATCGGTGCCGAAAACAGCAATCCGAAGCAGTTCGAGGAATATCTCTATTGCTACAAGGCGCTGCAGGGAATCTCGGACCTTCGGACTTTTGACGGCGACGTCTTCCTCACTCAGCTCGACTGGAAGCGCAATTACACAACGCGCCGCGACATGACTGGGACGATCACGCTGGCCGAGTCCGCCTACGATCCGCTGGTCGATATTCCCGTCCGCCGCGTGATCGGCATGGAATATGCCGAAGGCGCAACCAACACCAGCGGGCGCATCCTGCGCACTGTGCCGGGCGAATGGATCATCGATCAGTGGGTCGGCCGTTTCGATGACCCGGACAATGCCGGAGTCGAACTGGCAGCCAGCCCGGAACTCGTTGCCTGATGCACGATTTCCGGGGCAAGGTTGCAGTCATAACCGGCGGGGCCAGTGGCGTCGGCCGGGCAATTGGGGCGCGGCTCGCACGTGAGGGCGCGCGCGTCGTGCTCACCGATATCGATCAAGCGCGCCTTGATACTGCAGCGGCCGAAACGGGTGCGGCCGCCGGGATCGTAGTCGATGTGACCAAGGAGGCCTCGGTCCAGGCGATGGCCGATCAGGTGTTCGACAGCTTTGGCGCGGTGCACCTGCTGTTCAACAACGCCGGAGTCGGGCTGGGCGAAGTCCAGCGGCCGATCTGGACCTTGCCGCTGAACGACTGGCGCTGGGGCATCGACGTCAACGTGCTGGGCATTGTCCACGGCATCAAGGCGTTTGTCCCCCGGATGCTCGAAGGCGGCGAGGAAGGGGTTGTGATCAACACATCCTCGGGCAATGGCGGGCTCTACTCGCTGCCCAACACGCCGATCTATGCGGCCACAAAGGCTGCCGTGACCAGCATTTCTGAAGTGCTCCACCAGCAATTCCTGCGCGAAGGCGGCGCGCTGAAGGCGGCAGTGTTGTTTCCCGGTCCCAACACGATCAACAGCTCGATCATGGCATCGAACCTGGTCCGGCCAGCCGACTATGCCGACGCGTCGACGCCGACCACGGTTGCCTATCGGACCATGAACGACCTGATCAAGACCACCGGCCTCCAGATGGCGCTGACCGAACCGGAGGAAGTCGCTGAATTTGCCGTCGAAGGCTTGCGGCAGGGTCGATTCTGGTTGCTTCCCGAAAGCGAAAGGGCCGATGAAGCCATACGTTCGCGCACCGCAGGGCTACTTGCGCGCACCGATCCTCCTTCAGCCTGGTGAGTTCCTGAATGGCGTCAGACACTTTAGAGCCCGCAGCCCCGATTTCCACACCGAAGGCGGGCGTCTATCGCTGGTATGTCGTCGCCGTCCTGTCACTCGCCTATGCTTTCAGCGCGATCGATGCGCGCGTGCTCACATTGCTGGTCACCCCGATCAAGGCGGCCCTGGCGCTGAGCGACTTCAAGATCAGCCTGCTCCAGGGATTTGCCTTTGCGCTGCTCTATTCGATCGCAGCCGTGCCGTTCGGCCGGCAGGTCGATGGCGGCAAGCGCCGCACGCCGCTGGTGGTGATGGGCGTGTTGCTGTGGTCGATCATGACGATGGCCTGCGGGCTGGCCAACAGTTTTGGCGCGCTGTTCGCGGCGCGCGTGGGCGTGGGGATCGGTGAAGCTGCACTGAGCCCTTCGGCCTACTCGTTGATCAGCGACTATTTCGAAAAGCAGCGCCGCGCGCTCGCTATCAGCTGCTATGCAATCGGCTATCCGGTCGGCGGTGGACTGGCGCTGATCATCGGCGGCCTATTGCTTGAGTATTTCACCCGCGACGGCCCCCGCGATCTTGGGCTTTTCGGCACACTTGCGCCCTGGCAGCTGGTCTTCGTCACGGTCGGCATGCCGGGGATCCTGATCGCGCTGCTGATCATGACCATTCGCGAGCCGGAACGCCGCGAAACCGGCGGTCTTGGCCAATCCGGCGCTATCCCGATCCGCGAGGCGGTGGCCTATGTCGGCGAGCGCTGGCAACTCTATACCATCCTGATCGGCGTCACCACGCTTTCGGGCCTGCTCGCGATCGGCACCAGCCTGTGGTATCCGACATTCCTGATCCGCACCTATGGCATGACGCCGGAAAAGGTCGGTCTCTATTTCGGCACGCTGATGCTGGTATGCGGTACTATCGGAACGATTAGCGGCGGCTGGATTTCCGGGATCCTGATCCGGCGCGGCCGAACGGACGCGAATTTGCGCATCATGCTGGTCGCCACGATTCTGAAGTCAGTGCCGCTGGTGATCGGTCCGCTGATGCCGACAGCTGGCTTGGCATTGGCCTTCATGGCCGTCGGCACGCTGGTCGGTCAGGCTTCGCAAGGTGTAGTATTGACCGCGATCCAGGATGTGACACCCAACCGGCTGCGCGGCCAGGTCACAGCGCTGACCCTGTTGATGGTCAATCTGGTCGGGCTCGGTCTGGGATCGAGCATCATTGCCGCGATCACCGATTTCGGCTTCGGCGACGAAGGCGCACTGCGCTATTCGATCGCGATAACCGGCGCGATGATGCTGCCGATCATGACGCTGATGCTGGTACTCGGCCTGCGCCGCTACCGCGAGGCAGTCGCCGCCCTGGGCGAAAGCTGAGGCAGACAGCGTCAGCTGCCGGGCTTGCTCCTTGCGCTGCGTGAAGCCGCAAAATCGCGCAGCTTTGCCTGGGCTTCCTCACGCAGGGCGCAACGATTGCCGATCTGGCGAAACAATGCGGCCTTCCCGCCGAAGCACTTGTCGCCACCACCGACACGTTCAACCGCTTCGCCCGCGCTGGCAAGGACGAGGAATTCGGCCGCGGCGATTCAGCCTATGACCGCTTCCTCGGTGACTATACCCATGGCCCTAACGACACGCTGGGCACGGTCGAGGAAGGCCCGTTCTTCGAGGACCAGATCGTGCCGGGCGATGTCGGCACTTATGGCGGGGTGGTCTGCGATGCCAATGCGCGGGTGATGAAACCCGATGGCTCGGTGATCGAAGGCCTCTATGCCACCGGCACGACGACAGCAGGCGTGATGGGCCGCGCCTATCCGGGCGCGGGCTGCTCGATCGGGCCGAGCTTCACCTGGGGATTTGTGGCCGCCAAGCACGCGGCGGGTCTGGGCAACAGCGAGGTGTGATACCAAAGACTGTTGGCCCGAACCCATGCCCCGCTCGTGCTTAGCTTGTCGAAACACCGTACTTCGATTTTCAACGCTCCGAAAAGAAAGCGCGATCCTTCGACAGGCTCAGGATGAATGTTGTGTGGTGGATCTGTAGTTCGCGCCACTAGAGTGATTTCGAGCCAGATGGAATCAACTGGCGACTCGGAAGTCACGGCAAAACAACAATCTAGAGTGCTGACTTTGATGCAATCAAACTCGGAAGCACTCTAGAAATTCGTCACCCTGAACTTGTTTCAGGGCCCATCTCTCGTTTCGCGCCGAAGCCCTGTGACGCAGGAAAACCGCGCCGTTGCGCGTCGGAACTGGGCACTGGGCGAGAGGCGCTATGGGTGCTGAAACAAGTTCAGCATGACGAAGAAGTTATAGGACTTCTGGTTCAGGACAGTTGGTTGGGAATGAGTCGCCCTCAAAAGATCTTGATATTCTGACACAAAAAAAGGCCCGGCTGCCTCGCGGCAACCGGGCCCTGCTTCAGGCTCTCCTCCCGAATTGAATCAGAATTTGTAGCCGATGGTTCCACCAAAGCTGAGCGGTTCGCCGATTGGCCTGTAAGTTCCGCTGCCAAGTGGGTTGTAGTGCACATTATATTTCTGATCGGTCAGGTTGTTGCCCCAGATCCGGATAAAATAGTGATCGCTGGGATCGGTCCATGTCACCGAGGCGTTGAGCAGCGCATAAGCGGTCTGCCGGGCGCGCTGGTCGCTGGCGCGGCTGACATAGGGTGCCCCTGCCGCCCCCGCCGCGGTGAACACCTGGGT
>JANLSP010000213.1:0-11284 GCA_031362485.1 Novosphingobium sp. | reverse complement strand
ATGAAGGCGGTTGGCGAAGGCATCAAGGCCAATGCCCCGGATGCTTTCGTCATCTGCATCACCAATCCGCTGGATGCGATGGTCTGGGCACTGCGCGAGTTTTCCGGTCTGCCGCATAATAAGGTGGTCGGCATGGCGGGTGTGCTGGACTCGGCGCGTTTCTCGACTTTCCTTGCGCAGGAATTCGGCGTCTCGGTGCGCGATGTGTCCTCGTTCGTGCTGGGCGGCCATGGCGACACGATGGTGCCAGTGGCGGAATATTCCACGGTCAAGGGCATCCCGGTGCCCGACCTCATCAAGATGGGCCGTTCGACGCAGGAACGCATCGATGCCATCGTCAAACGCACCGCCAATGGCGGCGGCGAGATTGTCGCGCTGCTCGGCACCGGCTCCGCGTTCTATGCTCCCGCCGCTTCGGCGATTGCCATGGCGGAGAGCTACCTGGGCGACCAGAAGCGTGTTCTGCCCTGCGCCGCGCATCTCACCGGGCAGTATGGCATCGACAACCTCTATGTTGGCGTGCCGGTGGTGATCGGCGCGGGCGGCGTGGAACAGGTGATTGAGATCAGCCTCGACGATACGGCCAAGGCGGGGCTGCAAGTCAGCGTCGACGCAGTCAAGGAATTGCTCGTCGCCTGCAAGGCGATCGACAGCAGCCTCGGCTGATCCGCCGATCAGCCTTCCCTCCCCAGGAGCACATGCATGTCCATTCTCGTTGACAAGAACACCAAGGTCATCACCCAGGGGATGACCGGCAAGACCGGAAGCTTCCACACCGAAGCCGCGCTGGCCTATGGCACGCAGATGGTCGCAGGCGTTACCCCGGGCAAAGGGGGCACTGAATTCCTTGGTCTGCCGCAGTTTGATACTGTTGCCGAAGCCAGGGCGATCACTGGCGCGACTGCCAGCTGCATCTATGTGCCTCCTGCCGGCTGCGCCGATGCCATCCTTGAAGCGATCGATGCCGGGATCGAATTGATTGTCGCCATCACCGAAGGCGTTCCCGTGCTCGACATGGTGCGCGTCAAGCGCGCGCTCACCGGCTCGAAGTCGCGGCTGATCGGTCCGAACTGCCCTGGCGTGCTGACACCCAATGAGTGCAAGATCGGCATCATGCCCGGCAACATCTTCTCGAAGGGCTCGGTCGGCGTTGTCAGCCGCTCGGGTACGCTGACCTATGAAGCCGTGCACCAGACCACCGCAGTGGGTCTTGGCCAGACCACGGCCGTCGGCATCGGCGGTGATCCGGTCAACGGCACCAATTTCATCGACATGCTGGAACTTTTCCTAGCCGACGACGCAACCCGTTCAATGATCATGATCGGTGAAATCGGTGGCAACGCCGAAGAAGAAGCAGCGCAATTTATCGCCGACGAAGCAAAACGTGGCCGCAAGAAGCCGATGGTCGGCTTCATCGCTGGCCTCACCGCGCCTCCGGGTCGCCGCATGGGCCATGCCGGAGCAATCGTTTCGGGTGGCCAGGGCGGCGCGGAAGGCAAGATTGCGGCGATGGAGGCAGCGGGCATCTGCGTTTCGCCTTCGCCCAGCGAGCTTGGCACAACTTTGGCGGGGCTGCTTAAGGAACTTGCCTGATAGCGCCGCTTTCGGGCGGTTAACCATAACAAGGGTATTGGTTTTCCTCCCCGGGAACCGCGCAAGCCCTGGATTGCAATTGGACTGACGCTGGCCATTCGCCAGCGCGGAAAAGGCTGAATCCCATGGGCAATGAAAGCCACGAATTCTCTCCTCAGATTGACGATTCCGGCCAGCAGCCTGGCCCCAGCTGGCAACGCTCCGGCTGGCCGCCTGCGGGCGGCCAGTTCGAAGACGATCTGACCCTCGCGCTAGATCCGCTGGCGATCAATGCAGCAATCAGGAAGGACGCAGCGCAAGGGGGCGTCCAGATCAGCCCGGAACGGGTCGAGCTTGCCGCCGCCGATTCAATCCGCGCAATGATGCTGATCCGCACCTACCGGGTGCGCGGACACCTTGCCGCCGATCTCGATCCACTCGGCCTCGCTCAGCGCGAATTGCCCGCCGACCTCACCCCGGAATACCACGGCTTCACCGGCGAGGCGCTGGACCGCAAGATCTTCGTCGGCGGCGCGCTGGGCCTCGAGTGGACCACCGTAAACGAGCTCGTCGCCATTCTGCGCGCAAACTATTGCGGCAAGGTCGGCCTGGAATACATGCACATCGCCGATGTCGAGGAGCGCCGCTTTCTGCAGGACCGCATCGAAGGCGGCGACAAGTCGATCGACTTCACTCCTGAGGGCAAAAAGGCGATTCTTGCTGCCGTCATCCGCGGCGAACAGTACGAGAGGTTCCTCGGCAAGAAATACGTCGGTACCAAGCGCTTCGGACTGGATGGCGGCGAGTCAATGATTCCCGCGCTGGAGGCCGTAATCAAGTATGGCGGACAGCTTGGCGTCAAGGAAATCGTCTATGGCATGGCCCACCGCGGCCGGCTGAACGTGCTCGCGAACGTGATGGCCAAGCCTTACAAGGTCATCTTCCACGAGTTTTCCGGCGGCACAGCCAACCCTGAGGATGTCGGCGGCTCGGGGGATGTCAAGTATCACCTTGGCACCAGCACTGACCGCGAGTTCGGTGGGATCAAGGTGCACATGAGCTTGATGCCCAATCCCAGTCACCTCGAAACGGTTGACCCGGTGGTGCTTGGCAAAGTGCGCGCCTATCAGGTGAGCCGCGACGACATTGGCCTCGATGAGCATGGCGCGCCTAAGTACAAGCAGGTGCTGCCGGTGCTGATCCACGGGGATGCCGCTTTTGCGGGGCAAGGCATCGTCTGGGAATGCTTCGGCTTTTCCGGCGTGCGGGGCTACCATACCGGTGGCTGCATCCATTTCATTATCAACAACCAGATCGGCTTCACCACCAGCCCGCAGTTCTCGCGCGGCTCGCCCTATCCCTCGGACGTGGCCAAGGGCGTTCAGGCGCCGATCCTGCACGTCAACGGCGACGATCCGGAAGCGGTGACTTTCGTGTGCAAACTGGCCATCGACTATCGCCAGAAATTTGGCCGCGATGTGGTCATCGACATGTGGTGCTATCGCCGCTTCGGCCACAACGAGGGCGACGAGCCGAGCTTTACCCAGCCATTGATGTATCAGAAGATCCGGACCCACCCGCCGGTGAGCGAAGTCTATGCCAGCCGCCTTGCCGGGCAGGGCGTGATCGACAATAGCTATCTCGATGTCGTGGTGGCTGGCTTTACTGCCCATCTCGAAAACGAGTTCGAGGCCGCCAAGAGCTACAAAGCCAACGAGGCCGACTGGTTCGGCGGACGCTGGAGCGGATTCAACAAGCCGGTCGACCCCGAAACGGCACGCCGCAACGTGCCCACCGGCATTGAGCCCAAATTGCTGGAAAGCCTGGGCCGCACGCTGACCACGGTTCCCGCAGACCTGACCATCCACAAGACGCTGGAACGCGTACTCGAGGCCAAACGTCAGGCATTTCGCGCAGGCGGCAACTCCGAGGTGTTCGACTGGGCCACAGCCGAAGCTCTCGCGTTCGGCTCACTGCTATCGGAAGGATATGCGGTGCGCCTTTCAGGCCAGGATACCGGGCGCGGCACGTTCAGCCAGCGCCATGCCGTCTGGGTCGACCAGACCAATGAACGCAAGTATGTGCCGCTTACGGCTGTGCCGCACGGTCGTTTCGAAGTGCATGACAGCACGTTGTCCGAATACGGCGTTCTGGGCTTCGAATACGGGTTTGCCAGCGCCGATCCTAAAACGCTGGTGCTGTGGGAAGCCCAGTTCGGCGATTTCGCCAACGGCGCGCAGATCATCATCGACCAGTATATCGCCGCGTCCGAAGCCAAATGGCTCCGCGCCAATGGCCTCGTCATGCTGCTGCCACATGGCTATGAGGGCCAAGGTCCGGAACACAGCTCGGCGCGGCTCGAGCGGTTCCTCCAGCTTTGTGCGCAGGACAATCTCCAGGTCTGCAACATTTCAACTCCGTCCAACTATTTCCACGCGCTACGCCGCCAGATGCACCGTCCGTTCCGCAAACCCCTGATCATTATGACGCCCAAAAGCCTGCTGCGCCACCCACTGGCCAAGTCGGAAATGGGCGACTTCATCGGCGAAAGTCACTTCCGCCGCATCATGGCCGACCGCACGCCGCCGCCGGATGACAAGATCCGCAAGCTGGTGCTGTGTTCGGGCAAGGTCGGCTATGACCTGATGGAAGCGCGGGACGCGGCTGGGATCGAAGATGCCAGCGTGCTGCGGCTTGAACAGCTCTATCCGTTCCCCGGCGAACCGCTGGCGATCCGGCTGGCGCGCATGACCGGCCTTGAAGAAGTCGTTTGGTGCCAGGAAGAGCCGCGCAACAACGGCGCATGGTTCTTCGTGGAGCCGCTGATCGAAGAAGCGCTCAAGGCCGCCGGGTCCAAAGTTGAGCGGCTGCGCTATTCCGGTCGCCAGGCCGCCGCTTCGCCCGCAACAGGCATCGCCACTCGCCACGCCGCCGAGCAGGCCGCGCTGATCGCCGACGCGCTGTCGCTCTCAGTCCGTTCCGAAATTCGTCGCAGAAAGCAGGCCTGACATGACCACTGAAGTCAAAGTTCCGACCCTTGGCGAAAGCGTCAGCGAGGCCACGATCGGCCAGTGGCTGAAGCAACCCGGCGATCCCGTCAAGCTCGACGAGCCGATCGCCAGTCTGGAGACCGACAAGGTCGCGATCGACGTGCCTGCGCCTGCTGCAGGCACGATGGGGGCGCATGTGGCGAAGGAAGGCGACACGGTGACGGTCGGCGCGTTGATCGCGACGATCGACGATGCAGTCGCGGCCGCCGGCGCCGATCCGGTCGCCGAACGTGAGCATGCGCCGGTGCCGCCTGCGTCGGACACTTTGCCGGCGAAGGCGGCGGCGACGGCGGCTGGCTCCAACGACAACGCCACCACACTCTCGCCATCCGTGCGCCGTGCGGTGCTCGAACACGGCATCGATCCGGCCTCGGTCAAGGGCACCGGCAAGGACGGACGGATTACCAAAGAAGACGTGCTCACTGCCGCCGCCAGCAAGGCCGCACCAGCTCCTGCCGCAGCGGCTCCTGCGGCCGCCCCGGTTGCATCACAGCCCGCTGTCCCGCTCGCTGGCGAGCGCCGCGAAGAGCGCGTCAAGATGACCCGCATGCGCCAGACGATCGCGCGCCGCCTCAAGGAAGCGCAGGAAACCGCCGCCTTGCTCACGACGTTCAACGATTGCGACATGACCGCGGTCATCGAGGCGCGCGACAGGTACAAGGAGCTGTTTGAGAAGAAGCACGGTATCCGGCTGGGCTTCATGGGCTTTTTCGCCAAGGCCGCCTGCCTTGCGCTGAAGGACATTCCCGCGGCCAACGCTCGCATTGATGGTGATGAGATCGTCTATCACGACTATGTCGATATCTCGGTCGCGGTCTCCGCGCCGGGAGGCCTGGTGACGCCGGTGGTGCGGAATGCTGATGCTCTGAGCTTCGCGGGGATCGAAAAAGCCATTGCCGACTACGGCAAGGCCGCGCGCGAAGGCGGGCTTAAGCTCGCAGACCTTCAAGGCGGCACTTTCACCATTTCCAATGGCGGCGTTTTCGGCAGCCTGATGTCCACACCGATCATCAACCCGCCGCAGTCCGCCGTGCTGGGCCTTCACCGCATCGAGGAACGCGCGGTTGTGCGCGGCGGCCAGATCGTCGCGCGCCCGATGATGTATCTTGCGCTGAGCTATGACCACCGCCTGATCGACGGGCGCGAGGCGGTTACGGCGCTGAAGATTATCAAGGAAGCGATCGAGGATCCGACGCGTTTGCTGATTGATTTGTGAGGCATTCCCATGGCTGACACCGACTTCGACGTGATTTTCATCGGCGCCGGTCCCGGCGGCTATGTCGGCGCGATCCGCGCGGCACAGCTGGGCCTCAATGTCGCCTGCGTCGAGGCGCGCGAGACGCTGGGCGGGACTTGCCTCAATGTCGGCTGCATTCCATCCAAGGCACTGCTGCACGGCTCGGAGCTCTACGATGAAGCCGCGCACGGCACGCTGGCGAAGTTTGGCGTCAAGACCAGCAAGGTCGAGCTCGATCTGGGCGTGATGCAGGGCGAGAAGGCCAGTGCAGTCAAGGAACTGACTGGCGGCATCGAATTCCTGTTCAAGAAGAACAAGGTTACCTGGCTGAAAGGCCTCGCCGGTTTCAAGGACGCACACACCGTCACTGTTGCCGGCAAGGATCACACCGCGAAGAACGTGGTGATCGCCACCGGCTCCTCGGTCACGCCGCTGCCCGGCGTCGAAGTCGACAATGCCAAGGGAATCATCGTCGATTCCACTGGCGCGCTCGAACTCACCCGCGTGCCGCAGCACCTCGTCGTGATCGGCGGCGGGGTGATCGGGCTGGAGCTGGGTTCGGTCTGGCGGAGGCTCGGCGCGAAAGTCACGGTGGTCGAATTCCTCGACGCGTTGCTGCCCGGCATGGACGGCGATGTGCGCAAAGAAGCGGCGAAGATATTCAAGAAGCAGGGCATGGAGCTGAAACTCTCCACCAAAGTCACCGGGGCCACGGTGAAAGGCAAGAAAGCCACGCTGACGCTTGAACCTTCAGCGGGCGGCGCGGCGGAGACCATCGAAGCCGACTGCGTGCTCGTCGCCATCGGGCGGCGGCCCAACACCGAAGGGCTGAACCTCGCCGCTATCGGCCTGGAGCCGAACGCGCGCGGCCAGATCGAGACCAACCACGCCTTCCAGACCAAAGTCCCCGGCGTCTGGGCGATCGGCGACGTGATCCCCGGCCCGATGCTGGCGCACAAAGCGGAGGACGAAGGTATTGCCGTTGCCGAAAACATCGCCGGGCAGCACGGCATCGTCAACCACGCGGTGATCCCCGGCGTGGTCTATACCATGCCCGAATTCGCTGGGGTCGGCCTGACCGAAGAGCAGGCCAAGGAGCGCGGCGAAATCAAGGTCGGCAAGTTTCCGATGCTGGCCAACAGCCGCGCCAAGACCAACCGCGAGCCCGACGGCTTCGTCAAGGTCATCGCCGATGCGGCAACCGACCGCGTGCTGGGCGTGTGGTGCATTGCGACCGTCGCGGGCACGATGATCGCCGAAGCGGCGCTGGGCATGGAATTCGGCGCAACTTCCGAAGACATCGCCTACACCTGCCATGCGCACCCCACTCATTCGGAAGCGCTGAAGGAAGCCGCCATGGCGGTGCGGGGCAAGCCCATCCATATGTAGGCGGATCCCAATGTGGTTCAGCTTGTGCTAGCCATCATGCCATGCCCGATCCCGCAATTACACTGCCAGCAATCCTCGGCGCGCTTGATCTCGCCGCGATAGCCATCTTTGCCCTGACCGGGGCGCTGCTTGCGGTGCAAATGCGCCAGACTTTCGTGACGGTGGCCTTCTTCGCGCTGGTGACGGGCGTGGGTGGCGGATCGGTGCGTGATCTGATGATTGGCGCTCCGGTGTTCTGGGTGCGCGATCCATGGGTCGCGGCGGTCTGCCTCGCGGTGGCACTGGTGGTGTGGTTCACGCCGCATCGCTGGTGGGAAGGCAAGTTGCTTGAGTGGGCAGACGCCGCGGGCCTGGCCGCCTATGCCGTGCTGGGCACGGCCAAGGCGCTGGCCTTTGGCGTCGCGCCGGTGCCCGCGGTGCTGATGGGTGTGGTCACCGGCTGCGTCGGCGGCATTATCCGCGATGTGCTTGCGGGGCGGCCATCGATCGTGATGCGTCCAGAAATATATGTCACAGCGGCAGCGCTGTCCTCCGCGCTATGCGCTGCGGGTTCAGTTCTGGAGCTGGCTGCGCGGCCGGTCTGGGCCTTTGCCGCTGTGGCAGGTTTTGCCTTGCGCGGTGCGGCGATTCAGTGGGGTATAGACCTGCCCACCTATCGCGGTGAAGGCGAAAAGCGGAGTTAGCCGATTCGGCGCCCGTCAATGCTTACGCCGCGAATACGGCCTTCGCTGTCGATTGAGCAATCAAACGGCTGCCCGCCGCCGACCCCCCCGGTTACGCGCCAGCCATTGGCGTCCCGGTTGACTGAGTCGACTGTCTCGACCTGCGTCGATCCGCGTTCGACTTCGCTGACACAGCGATCAACCGCGCCGTCGATGCCCCGGTTCGAACCTGAATAGGAGCCGCGATAGTCATCATTCCGATTGCCATAGCGCAAGTCGTCGCTGCGGTATTCGTCGCGGCGGTAGTTATCGCCGCGATAGCCACCATCGCCCTGATAATCGCCCTCACGCTCCTGGCGATCACGCTTGCCCTTGCTTGCGGCCGACGCAATCGCGGCAATCATGCCAATGCCGATGATGCCGCCGATGACCCAGGCTCCAGTATCGTCATTGTCGCGATGGTAGCCGCGCCCGCCGCCCCAGCCGCGATCAGCCAGAGCCGGGGTGGCAACCAGGCAAAGTGCCGCTGCCGATGCCAGCATAGCGGTTGCGCGCGAACGAAGAATTGTCATGGCCCCACCCCTTTTGGGCCGCGAGAGACTCGCGGCACGCAGACAGGGCTAGGCGGCCCAGGCTTTCAATAGCCTGAACCGCCTGCCTTCACAGTTGCGCGATGTTACAGCCCGCGGATGCCATCAATATCGAAGGCAACCACCCGGCCGCGCTCGACGCGGCAGTTGAATGAACCGCGATCACGGTAGCGCTCGCCTCCCTGCCAGCCATGGCGGGAATCGCGCCAGTCGTTGTTATCCCAGCCACGGTCGCGGCGGTCATCCCAGCCACCGCGTTCGACCACATTGATCCGGCCGCGCACTTCAAAACCCCAGCGGGTGTGACGTACGTCGCGGATGTCAGTGACATTGGCGCGATCATAACCGTAGCGACGCGCCGAACGCTCGGCTACGCGGGAGCAAGCTGCAACTGCATATCGTGTGCCTCCTCCATTGTTCCAGCCGCGATTGTGGCCATAGTAATCCTGCGCCATTGTGGGGACCGACGTCAGAGCGGCTGCTCCAACGGCCATCGTGGCGAGCAAAGTCTTTGTCCGGGTAGTCATGGTCTTAAACCTCTCTTTCGCCGGATGGGAACACCGGCTGCGAATGCCGTTATGTCGAATCGCCAATGAGGCCGGCCTGAACTGCGCTGACAGAAATTGTTCATTTTTGTCGCCAAACTGATGAACAACCGCCTGCGTCTAAGATCGCGTTAACCATTCTCGCCTAGGCACGCAGATATGGAATGGGCTCTCGCCATGTTGCCGGCCTTGATTGTGGTCGCGCTGCTCACTGCGGCTGAGTTGCTGGTGCGCCCTGCCCGTGCGGACTGGATTCGCAACTTGCAGGCCTGGCTGCTCAGCGTCGTGGCCAGTATGGCCGCCATCCCTGTCCTGATGGCGCTTGGCGGACCTTCGCTGATCGACGGCGCAGACCTGCCGATCTGGGCCGGGGTGCTGGGTTATCTGCTGGTGCGCGACGGTCTGGAATTCTTCTTCCACCGCGCCCAGCACAGGTACCCATGGCTCTGGTCGATGCATTCGCTGCACCACTCCGACCCCGACATGTCGGCGCTGACCACCGGTCGCCACTTCTGGGCCGAGCCGCTGATCAAGGCGGTGACAATCTGGCCGCTGGCTGCGCTGATCATCGCGCCGACCCCGCTGATGCTGGGCCTCTTCAACCTGTTCAGCCTGTGGAACTTCCTGGTTCACGCGCGGCTGCCGTTTGGCTTTGGCCGGTTCTCCTGGCTGCTCAATGCGCCCGCCTATCACCGCCGACACCATTCGGCGCTGCCGCAGCACTACAACAGCAACTATGCGGCCCTGTTCCCCATTTTCGATGTGATTTGTGGCAGTTACAACCGGCCCGACGGGTTCCCCCAGACGGGCCTCGATAGCAAGCCTGAGTCGCTGCGAGATCTTGTTATCTGGCCGGTGCGCCCGGCCTGAGCCCGCTCCACTCCGCAAGAAACGCCAGAATATCGGCATTTTCCTCGATCATCTTGTCGGTCGGCTTGCCAGAGCCATGGCCTGCTCGGGTTTCCACGCGGATCAGGTGTGGCTTGGCCCCGGCCCGCGCGGCTTGCAACGCCGCCGTGTATTTGAAACTGTGGCCCGGAACCACGCGATCGTCGGTATCTGCGGTGGTCACCAGCACAGCGGGATATTCGACCCCGACCTTGATGTTGTGATAGGGCGAATAGGCACGCAAAACGCGGAAATCTGCCTCGATGCTCGGCTTGCCATAGTCATCCACCCAATAACGCCCGGCAGTGAACCGGTCGAAGCGCAGCATGTCCATCACGCCTACCTGGGCATTGCCGGCAGCGAACAAATCGGGCCGCTGGTTGATCACTGCTCCCACCAGCAAGCCGCCATTCGATCCGCCCTGAATGGCGAGACCGCCCTTTGGCGTAATGCCCCGCGCGATCAGGTATTCACCCGCCGCAATGAAATCGTCGAAGACGTTCTGCTTGCGAGCCAAGCGGCCGCCATCGTGCCAATCCTTGCCATACTCACCGCCGCCGCGCAGATTGGCCAGCGCAAAGGCGCCGCCCGCCTCCAGCCATGCCATGCGCGCCGAAGAAAAGCCGGGGGTCAGCGAAACATCAAAGCCGCCGTAGCCGTAAAGCAAGGTAGGAACCGAAGCTTTCGCGTCGGCGAGCGCGCGCTTGCGCACCACGAACATCGGCACGCGCGTACCGTCCTTGGACGCAAAGAACATCTGCTCGACCTTGTAGGCAGCGGGATCGAAGGCTAGCTTGGGTTGGGCGAAGACCGAGGTGGCTCCGGTGGCAATGTTGAGCCGATAGACAGCGCTGGGCTGGTTGAAGCTGGTGTAGCTGTAGAATGTTTCCGGATCGCCCGGTTCACCCTGAAATCCGGCGGCCGTGCCCAATCCGGTGAGCGAAAGCTCCCGAGCGCCGCGCCCGTTCAGATCGAGGACAAGTGCGCGCGAGGCCGCGTCCTTCAGGTAATTGAGCACCAGCTTGTCACCGATGATCGTGCCTTGCTGCATCGTTTCTTCAGTCTCCGCGACCAGCTCGTGCCACTGCAGATCCCGCTTGGCCAGATCTGCGGAAACCAGGCGAAAGCGCGGCGCATCCTTGTTGGTGATGAACCACAAGGTCGATCCCATACCTTCGACCAGCTTCCAGTCGTGCTCGATGCCGGTGATCAACGCGCGGGGCTTCCAGCCGTCCCGCGCTCGCCGGGCAAGGTCGATGACATGGATCTCATAGCGCGCATCAGTGCCCACTGAGCTCGTGACTACAGCATGGCGCCCGTCCGAAGTTACTTCGGCGACGTGATTGTATTC
>JANLSP010000244.1:0-12186 GCA_031362485.1 Novosphingobium sp. | reverse complement strand
TTTGCCTGGGGCGGAACCGCAGACATCGCCGCACGGGTCAAGGCACACCATGATGCCGGGGCGGACCATGTCTGCATCCAGGTGATCTCGGGCAGCGGCCTCGACGGCGCGCGGGCGGCCTGGCGGGAATTGGCGGGGGTGCTGCTTTAGCGGCCCCTCAATCCCCCGCCACCATCATCCCGTCCACCCGGATCGTCGGCACGTTCACCGGGCGGTGCCATTCGAGGTCATCCGCCGGGGTCAGCGCGCGGAACATCTCCAGCAGGTTCCCCGCGATGGTGAATTCCGCCACTGGCCCCGCCAGTTCGCCGCCGACGATGCGGTAGCCTGAGGCGCCCCGGCTGTAGTCGCCGGTCACGCCATTGACCCCCATGCCGATCAGTTCGGTGACATAGATGCCATCGACAATGTCGGCCATCAGCGCCGCCGGGCTCACGTTGCCGGCGGCGAGGTGGAGGTTGCCGGTGCCGACACCCGGCGCGCCGCCGTGGCCGCGCGCGGCGTGGCCGGTGGGGGCGAGGCCAAGCTGGCGCGCAGAGGCGCTGTCCATCAGCCAGCCGGTGACGCGGCCATTTTCGACGAGATTGCGCGGGGCGGTGGCGAGGCCCTCGCCGTCGAACGGGTGGCTGCGCAGCCCGCGTGTGCGCAGCGGATCGTCAATGATGACCAGGGCGCTATCGAACAGATATTCCTCCAGCCGGTCGAGCAGGAAACTGGACCGGCGGGCGATTGCAGAGCCTGATATGGCGCCAACCAGATGGCCGATCAGTGTGCCGCCAACGCGCGGATCGAAGAGAATGGGCATCTGCCCGCTCTTGATCTTGCCGGGAGCCAGCCGGGCGACCGCGCGCTCTCCCGCCTGCAGGCCGATTGTCGCTGGCGAGGGCAAGTCTGCACCGTGGTGGGCCGAACGCCAGGCATAGTCGCGCTGCATGCCTGCGCCTTCGCCGGCCACCACGCTGGCCGACAGTGAGCGACTGGTGGTGGCATAGGCACCGGCAAAGCCGTGGCTTGTTGCCAGAGCGAACAGGCCGCGCCCCGCGCCTGCGCTGCCGCCTTCGGAATTGGTTACGCCTTTCACCGCGCGGGCGGCGTCTTCGGTCTCCTGGGCCCGCGCGCGCAAGTCGGCGGGACTGGGCTCGTGTTCGTCGATGCAATCGAGATCGGCGTACGGCCCCTTGCTCAGCATGTCAGCCGGTGCGAGCCCGGCATAGGAATCCTCGGGCGCCAGCCGCGCCATGGCGACAGCGCGGGCGGCCAGTTCATCCAGCGCGGCATCGCTGAGATCGGAGGAGCCGATCGAGGCGGAACGCTGGCCGACAAATGCCCGCAGCGAAATGTGCTCGCTTTCCGAACGCTCGACATCTTCAAGTTTGCCGAGGCGGACTTGAATGCTTTCCGACATGTTGGCACTGACAACGGCATCAGCGGCATCAGCGCCGGCGCGACGTGCGCGGTCGATCAGGGCCTGGACACTGGCACTGGCGGCTTCGAGACTAAGCATGGTGAACCTGACACTCCGGTGCGCAACGCGGCGCGGAGCGTCGATCTATACAGACCCCGCAAGCGAGGCAATGACAGTGATACCCGGTCCTTAAACTGGGTCAGGAAAACAGGAGCGCGAGGCCCTTGAACATTCCGGTGAGCAGAAATGGCAGGCCGATTGCCAGCAGCCACAGCATTTTGCGGTCACGACGGTAATATGGCGCGAGGGCCGGATCGTGCGCCTGGTCATCGCTCAGCCGGTTCCAGCGGCGCTCGAACAGGCGGCAGGCGGGAATGATCGCGCCAACCAGGATTATGAGGGCAAAATAGGGTAGCAACGAGCCGTTCTGGCTCTTCAGAGAACCCATGGTGATGAAGATCTGCAGGCCGGTATAGACCAGCAGCGCATAAGCGATATGGTCGCTCATCCGGCGGCGCCAGTCGATGACCCGCGTCTTCGCTGATGAAATATCCTGCGATGGCAGGAAGCTGCGCGGCTCCAGACTGGCCATTCGGCGATCCTCTTATTTCTTAAGCAGCAGTAAATCACCGAATGGCTTTGCGATCAAGAGCGGTTAACCCTCTTGTCACAACCTGCCGGTTATTCTCCCATGCATGAAACCTGCCAATTTGCGCCAGTATCAGGGAAAGTCCGCTTGCCGTTGCCCGACGGCGGCTTTAAGTCGCGTGGCCTATGGATGATACGACCACCCTTTTCCCGCCCGCACCGGCTGACGCTGCGGCGCCAGTCGCCAGATCCGCAGCCGCGCCGGGCCTGCCGCAAGGCGGGCTCGAAGTGGTCTCGATTGCCAAATCGTATGACAACCGCGCAGTCTTGTCCGATATTTCGTTGTCGGTCGGCAAGGGCGAGGTGCTTGGCCTGCTAGGTCCCAATGGCGCCGGCAAGACGACCTGTTTTTATTCGATCATGGGGCTGGTGCGGCCCGATGCCGGACGCATCCTGCTGGATGGCGTCGATATCACCCAGCTGCCGATGTATCGCCGCTCGATCCTCGGCCTGGGTTATCTTCCGCAGGAAACATCGATTTTCCGGGGCATGACGGTCGAGCAGAACATTGCCTGCGTGCTCGAGCTGGTTGAGCCAGACGCCGCAGTTCGCGCCGAAGAGCTGGAGCGATTACTCGGCGAGTTCGGCCTCACTCGCCTGCGCTCCAGCGCGGCCATGGCGCTTTCAGGCGGCGAGCGGCGGCGCTGCGAGATTGCCCGCGCGCTGGCCGCCAAGCCCTCGATCATGCTGCTCGATGAGCCGTTCGCCGGCATCGATCCCTTGTCGATCAGCGATATCCGCGATCTGGTCAAAGACCTGAAAAAGCGCGGCATCGGCGTGTTGATCACCGATCACAACGTGCGCGAAACGCTCGATATCGTCGACCGCGCCTGCATCATCTATGGCGGCCAGGTGCTGTTTGCCGGCAGCCCCGAAGCACTGGTCGCGGATGAAAATGTGCGGCGGCTCTACCTTGGCGAAGGGTTCACGCTGTGAGTGGCCTTCGACAGGCTCAGGCTGAGCGGGGTTGGGGTTTAGCCCCACCCGCAACAGCCGCTCGTGCTGAGCCTGTCGAAGTACCCACATCGGGCTAGCCATACCATGGCCCTCGGCCCTCGCCTTGACCTGAGGCCCAAAGTTTCACTGGGCCAGTCGCTGGTGATGACGCCGCAGTTGCAGCAAGCGATCAAGCTGCTGGCGCTGTCAAACCTTGAGGTCGAGATGTTCATCGGCGAGGCGCTTGATGCCAATCCTTTGCTCGATCTGGGCGTATCCGCGCCCGGCATTGATGAAACCGCTAATCCTGAGCCTGTCGAGGGACGCCGCACCAGCCTTGAAAGCTCGCCCGCGGACCAGCTGATCGGCGAAGGCCGCGCCGCCGACGACCGCCCGCTCGATATCGACCCTGCTGCACTCGATCGCGACCGTGACAGCTTCGATGCCGACTGGAGCGGCGATTTCCGCTCTGGAGGCGGCGAGGAGGGCCCGGGCATCGACGAGCGTGGCGAGGCCGCGCCAAGCCTTGCGCAGCATCTCGAAGCGCAAATTGGCCCGGCCGCCGCCGATGCGCGCCAGGCCGCAATCGCCACCCACATCGTCGGCCAGCTTGACGAGACCGGCTATTTGCCGATCGATCTGCGCGATGTGGCAGAGCAGCTTGGCATCGATCTGGCAGAAGCCGAGGCGGCGCTGTCGCTGATCCAGACTTTTGATCCGACCGGCATAGGCGCGCGCAGCTTGAGCGAGTGCATTGCGCTGCAGGCCAAAGAGGTCGACCGGCATGACCCTGCCATGGCCCGCCTGATCGAGAATCTCGATCTCATAGGTCAGGGTGAGCTCGCCCGGGTCAAACGCATGTGCGGCGTGGATGACGAGGATTTCGCCGATATGCTCGCCGAGCTGCGCGGCTACGATCCCAAACCCGGGCTTCAGTTTGGCGATGCCGGGGTGGAGCCGGTCACGCCTGACGTACTGCTCACCCCCAGCCTTGATCCCAAGGGGCAATTTTCCGGCTGGAACATTGCACTCAACCAAGCGACGCTGCCGCGCCTGATCGTCAACCGCGCCTATTACACCGAGCTCAAACAGGCCTGCGGCAAGGCCGAACGCGGCTGGCTCTCGGAAAAGCTGACCGATGCCAACTGGCTGATCAAGGCGCTCGACCAGCGGGCGAAGACCATCCTCAAAGTGGCAAGCGAGATCGTCGTTCAGCAGGACGCCTTCTTCCGCCTTGGCGTCGCCCACCTCAAGCCGCTGACCCTGCGGACCGTCGCCGAAGCCATCGGCATGCACGAATCGACCGTCAGCCGGGTGACGTCGAACAAATATCTCCACTGCCCGCGCGGCACTTTCGAGCTGAAATACTTCTTCACCTCGGGCGTCGGCGGCAGCGCGGACGGCGAAGGCGCGGCCAGCGCCGAAGCGGTCAAGGCGGCGATCCGCCAGCTAATCGAGGCCGAAGATGCCAAGGCGATCCTCTCTGACGATACCATGGTCGATCTGCTGAAGGCCAAGGGCTTCGACCTCGCGCGGCGCACCGTGGCGAAATACCGCGAGGCGATCGGGCTGGGCAGTTCGGTGCAGCGGCGAAGGCAGAAGGCGTTGGCCGGGGCGGTTTGATTACGCCGGCAATGTGCCCAGTCCCCACACCTGCAGGTCCAGCTGTCGCCGCCCGGCACAGGCGTCTGTGGCGGCTTCGGTGCGCGCAGTGGCAAGGGCTTTCGCAGGCTCATCATGACCTGCTGCCGAGCGCATGAAGGAACAAATCACCAGTCGCCGCGTTGCCCCTCCAGGCGTTGTGCCTGCCAGAAGACCGTTGCCGGCACCTGGCACAGCAAGGAGAATGAAAATGAACACGAAACTCATCGCATTGTTCGCAGCGGCATCGATGCCGCTGGCGGCATGCTCGTCGATGAATAACAACAGCGACTTGGCAACTGTTGGAACCGGTGCTGCGATAGGCGCTGCAGGGGGCACCGGTATCGCCGCGATTGCCGGCGGCGACCTTCTTACCGGGGCTGTAATTGGTGCGGCCGTTGGCGGCATCGCCGGAGCGGTCTGGGCCGATCGCAACAACGACGGTCGCGCCGATGGCTATATGCACAATGGCATGTATCACGAAGGTCGGCCGGACGGGAACTATCAAGGCGCATCGGCTCAATATTCGCAGCCCAGGTCTTGCCGCAGTGTTGCCGGAACCGCGCTTGCGGCGGGCGCAGTTGGTGCGGCTGTGGGTGCCGGCGCAACTGCCCTTGGGGATGGCAATGTCCTTCAAGGCGCGGTGATCGGCGCGGCAGTTGGCGGTATCGGCGGAGCAATCTGGGC
Source organism: Novosphingobium sp. (assembly GCA_031362485.1). Classification (GTDB taxonomy): domain Bacteria; phylum Pseudomonadota; class Alphaproteobacteria; order Sphingomonadales; family Sphingomonadaceae; genus Novosphingobium. The sequence continues at coordinate 6,869 of JANLSP010000244.1, read as the reverse complement.
TGACTCCAACAATGATGGCTGCGCCGATGGGTATATTCGCGAAGGGCGTTACTATGAGGGATCGCCTGTGATCCAGCGGATGCCGGTCAATTACACCAGCGGCGAACGCGGATAATCCTGCATGGGTGGGATTGACTTGTACTCGAGGCACAGGCTGTCCAAGGTTCGTGCCCGGGCTATAGCGCTGGCCCTCGTTCTTTTGGTGTCCGCGTGGGAGATCCAATCTCCCGCGCGCGCCGAAGGGCCGGGAGGCAGTGAGGTATCTGCGCTTCAGCGCGAGATTGCAGAACGGGTCGATCCGGACCTGCGCCCGTTTTATGCCGCACGCGGTTTTCAACCCGTCTGGGTCGATGCACGCGGACGCTCGGACCCTTCCGTGGCGGTGCTGATTATGCGCATGGAGACAGCGCAACTTGACTCAGTCAATCCACGCAAACTCAAGACGGGCCAACTCCGCCGGGCGATTGCAAATGCCCGGGACGGCGATTTCAAGGATGTTGCACGCGCCGAAGTCAATATCTCCAGATCATTCGCGCAATATGTCCGTGAGATGCGCAGCGTGGGCCACGACGCCATGATTTACGAGAGCGACGCACTTGCCCCGGTCATTCCCACTGCTGCGGCGGCGCTCGCCGCTGCGACGAATGACAGTTCATTGTTTGAGCACGTAACTGCTGTGGGCTGGATGCATCCGCTTTATGCGCCAATGCGCGATGCGTTGCTCGACCCAAACTTCACTGGCCAACAGCGCGAAACGATCTGGCAGAACCTGGACCGCGTTCGGGCTCTGCCCGCAACGCCTGCGCGCAATTATGTTCTGGTGGACGCCGCAAGCGCGCGTCTGTGGATGTATGAGGACGGTAAACCGGTCGATTCCATGCGCGTCGTAGTCGGCAAATCTGTTTCGCAAACTCCGGTGATGGCGGGATTTATCCGCTACGCAATAGTCAACCCCTACTGGAACGTGCCTCCTGATATCGTCCAGAACTCGATCGCGGCCAATGTCGTAGCGAAGGGCGTCGACTATCTGCAGTCCCGCCGATACCAGATATTGGCTGACTGGAGCAGCGATCCAGCCCGGGTTGACCCGAAAGAAGTCGATTGGGGCGCGGTCGCTGCAGGGGATCAGCAGGTGCGCGTCCGCCAGCTCCCTGGCGGTTCGAACTTCATGGGCCGGGTCAAGTTCGAATTCCCCAATCCGCAAGGAATCTACCTCCACGACACGCCGGACAAAGAACTGCTGCGCGAGGAAATCCGACAACTGAGCAACGGCTGCGTGCGACTGGAAGACGCTGGCCGGTTGGGCGCCTGGCTGTTGCATAAGAAGCTGCCTAAAATCGGCAAGCAAGCCGAACGTCGCATAGATTTGCCACAGCTCGTACCGGTCTACATCACCTACCTCACGGCGATGCCCGCCGACCATGAAATTGCGTTTCATCCGGACATTTATGGCCGTGACGGCGCGCCAAAACTAGCCAGCGCTTCGCACGCGCGCTGACCGAGCGACAATTCTTGCTGCACGGTTCGGCAAGATATCGGCCAGTGCTTTGCCACCGAGCACTGCGCCGCGTGCGGCCATTGCTCTGCCCGATTTGAGCGCCTTGCCGCCCTGCGCAGATATGGACAGCTGGCGGGAATTGCTGGAAGCACTGCGAACAAGAATAGTTCGGGGGATGTTTCATGATGCGCCTTGCCACTCTCGCAGCCTACGCCGTGTCGCTGGCCATCGTGCCAGCCCTTGCCGCAACGCCGGTGCGGCCTCCCGAGCCGATCCTCGCAAGCGCCGAACAGGACGAGGCTGAGGAATTGCTGCTGAAGCTGCTCGAGCACCCCGACGTTCAGGCGATCAAGGCCGGGCTACGCGCGCAATTGGCGGCGACCGCCATCGGCCAGACCCGCGACGGCGCGGCCACTGCCGGGCGGGCGGTGGACTGCCTGTCCAATTCGCTGATTCTGAAGGAAATTGCCACCTATCGCGCCACTCCTGCCATCCTGTGGACCACCGAAGACACGCCGCGTTCCTGGCGCGGGCGCAAAATCGGCTGCGTCGGCACGGCAGGCGACAATCCCGATAACATCTACCGCATGGCGGTGGTGCAGGGCGGCGAGCGCTGGGAGTTTTCAGGGCGTTTTCCGCCGCAGAACCGCGCCAGCCAGTTCATCGTCCAGTTGGGGCCGGGCGAGCCGGGTTTCGCGCCCAAGTTTTCGGTCAGCAATCCCGAGGCGGTGGCCGTGCTGGGCGTGTTTACCGACCGCAATCTCGCCATCGCGCCTGATGGCAGCTGGCGGTTTACCGTCGGCGGGCCAGCGGGCGCGGAGGGTAATGCTGCGCAGCATGTGGTGACGCCGGCCGGGCCGATTGGCGTGGGCTTTCGCGATTCGATGGCGGACTGGCGTCAAGAAGGCGCGCGGCTCGCCATGCGCCGGCTTGATCCGCCTGCCGCGCGCGCATACGATCAGGGCGAATTGCGCCGGCGGGTTGTTGGCCGCTTGGGCGACTATGTCCGCACCTGGGCCGATTTCCCCAATCACTGGTTTGGTGGATTGAAGCCCAATACTTTTGGTGGTCCGCAAGGGCGCGAGGGAGCATGGGGTTTTGTGGTTGGCCTGCGCTACAGCCTTGCCGAGGACGAGGCGCTGGCGGTGACCATATCGCGCGGCGATGCGACCTACACCGGCTTTCAGGTGGTCGATCCCTGGACGATGGCATCAGATGCACGCACTAACCTGACCAGCCTCAATCTCGTGCAGTCCGCACCCGACAAGGACGGCAATTTCACATACGTCATCGCGCCGAGCGACCCCGGAGTGGCCAACTGGCTCGACACCACCGGGCTGCGCGATGGATTCGGCGTGGTGCGCTGGCAGGGCACCTCGGCGGGCGCAACCAAGGAGGGATTGCTGCGCAGCTTCCGGGTGATCAAACTTGCCGATGCGGCGAAGCTGCCCGGCGTTGCGCTGACCACGCCCAGAAAGCGGCAGGAGCAGATGGTGCGGCGTGCGCAGGAATGGACGAATCGCCTGCGTTAGGTTCCCAGCAGTGACTGCGCTTTTTTCCGCCAGGGATCGGCGAGGATTTCCATAGCCGCCAAAGCGCGCAGCGCGGCCGGATCATCGCGTCCGCCGCCGCCGATCAGCAGGCCGAACATGCGCGCCACGTCCCAATCGGGTTGGGGTCGTTCGAGCAGTTCGATCATGTCGCCAGCGGCAACCGCGCCGGGTTCGATCACCCGGTAATACCAGCCGCTCTTGCGGGTCGCGACCATGCGCGCGACAACTCCCGGGTTCGACAGCCGGTGCCCCTGCTTCCAGCAAGGCTGGCGGCCCTGGCTTACTTCAATCAATGCAGAGCCCAGCCGGTAGCGGTCGCCGAGGCACACTTCGCTCTCGGTCATGCCCCGCGTCGACACATTTTCGCCGAACGCGCCCGCCGCACCCAGCAGCGGTTGGCCAGCCATTTCGGCGCGCCAAAAGGGATAGTGATCGGCAGGATAGTGGTGGATCGCCTTGTCCGGCCCGCCGTGCACCGCAAGATCGGCCTGCTCGTCACCTTCGAGGCCGAGCCAGCCGACCGGGACCGGTCCCTTGCGCGGCGACTTGGCAATCGCACTGCGTTCACGCCCGAAAGGCACGGCTTGGCCGGTAAGGACCGCGAGGATGGCGCAGCGCATGGGCCGAGCATTTCACGCGACGCTGCCGGGCGCAAGCAACAGTGCTTGACTCCGGGCATCCTGCTGGCAAGTTTCGCCGTGTTGTAGCCTCAACAACGTCAAGGGGAAAAATCCATGATCATGCGTTTCACCGCCGCAGGCGTCCTCGCGCTTGCTCTTGCCGCCTGCGGCAGTGCCGACAAGCCGCAAGCCGCAGCCACCGATGCAGCCGCCGCCACCGAACCCGCGCCGTCTGCCGCCGCGACCGCCGCCGCCACGCCTGCCGCAGCCCCCGCCAAAGGTGACAAACCGACAAAGGAATTTGTCGTCGGCAATTGGGGCAACGACGGCGATTGTGCGATGGCGATGAATCTCAAGGCCGATGGCACCACCGACGGTCCCTTTGGCAACTGGACCTATGCTGACGGCGTGATCGGCTTTGCCGATACCCCGGAAATGAAGGTCACTGTCACGGTCGTCGACGACAAGACCATGAATTCGGTGAACGCCCAGGGCGGCAAGCACCAGATGACGCGCTGTCCGTAAATCAAGGTGGGGGCTGGGGGCTTCACGCCTCCAGCTCGACATCCCAGTAAAGCCAGTCGCGCCAGGTCTCGTGGAGATAGTTGGGCGGGAAGCCGCGTCCGCGTTCCTGCAAATGCCAGTTGGTCGGACGGATTGGTCTGACCAAGAGCGGCATTCTGGCCTGCGCCGGCGTGCGCCCGCCCTTGCGCATGTTGCACGGCGCGCAGGCGGTGGCGACATTTTCCCAATTGGTCTTGCCGCCCAGCCGCCGCGGCACGACATGATCGAAAGTCAGGTGATGCGGGCTGCCGCAATACTGGCAGCTGAACCGGTCACGCAAGAACAGGTTGAACCGGGTGAAGGCGGGAAACTCGCTCGGTTTCACATATTGCCGAAGCGCGATCACCGAAGGGATCGGCATGGTCCAGCTGGGGCTGTGCACTTCGCGGGCATAGCTGGCGATAATATCGACCCGCTCGAGAAACACTGCCTTGATCGCGGTTTGCCACGGCCACAGGCTGAGCGGGTAATAGGACAGCGGCGTGTAGTCCGCATTGAGCACCAGCGCAGGACACGCCGAAAGATTGCGGGTGGGATCATCCCCTGCGCTGCGGAACCGGGCCGCGCGCTCTATCAGCTCCGACTTGAGCATGGCCTCCGATAACCGGCAGCGATGACAGATTGGTGACTGGTCATCGCCGCAATCAACATGCGCGGGCTGCCAAGGTCAAGCCCAGTCAGTCCGCGAAATCCACAGCTTGGGCCGCCTGCAGCGCGCGTGCGGGCAGGCGGCGGAGCAGCGCCAGCGCGAGCAGGCCGAAAACTGCGGCGACCATGAACGCCGCGCCGGGGAACCTGACCGGCGCCGCCGGCCCGGTGAACCAAGACATCGGCCAGGTCAGAACTATAGGCGCGGCTATCGAACCGATGCCCATGGCCATCGACGAAATCCCCTGCACTTCGCCTTGCGTGCTGGCGGTGGCGCTGCGCGAGAGGATCGCCATCAGGCTCGGCTGGACCAGCGATTGCAGCACGATGCAGGCAAGCAAGGCGAAAGCGAGCCAGGTCGTCGTCGTGAAGGCATAGGCGGTGAAGCCCACCGTCGCGCCAATCAGGCCGATGCTCGCAGCATCACGCTCGCCGAAACGCTTGACCACCGGACCAGTGACGAATGTCTGGCTGAGTGCGATGACGATGCCGACCGCGGCGAGGCTGATGCCGATCATGCGGTCCGACCAGCCGAGCTGGGCAATGCCCCAGAAACTCCATGTCAGCGGATAGACCAGGCTTGCGATCTGCCAGGCGATCAGCACCAGCGCGGCGGCAAGCATGCCCGGCGTGCGCTGCATCGTGTGCCAGGCGCCCAGCGGATTGGCGCGGGCAAGCGAGAAGCGGCGGCGGTTTTCCGGTTTCAGCGTATCGGGGAACATCGTCAGCCCGTAGATGAAATTGAGCCCGGCCAGCGAAGCTGCGGCAAGGAAAGGCGCTTGCGGGCCGAAATCGCTCAGCAAGCCGCCGATTGCTGGGCCGATCGCGAACCCGGTGCCGAAGGCAGCGCCGACCAGACCGAAATTGCGTGCGCGCTGCTCCGGCGGCGTAATGTCGGCGATCGATGCCTGCGCCGCGCCGAAGCTGCCGCCAAACACGCCCGAAAGCACCCGGCCGATGACAATCAGCGCAATCGAATTGGCGAAAGCGAGCAGCAGGTAGTCGGTCGCCAGTCCCGCGAGCGCGGCGAGCAGCACCGGCCGCCGCCCCCAGGCATCCGATAGATTGCCCAGCACCGGTGCGGCGAAAAAGCTTGCCACCGCCATCGCGAGCCCCATCCAGGCCCCCAGCGATATCGTCTGATCGAGGTCAAAGTCGCCAACCCGCATCAGCAAGCGCGGCAGGACCGGCATGATTAGGCCAAAGCCGACCGAATCAATAAAGATCGTGACCAGGACAAAGGGCACGACGTGGCGCTGGCGAGACATCTTGGGGAATTCCAGGGGGAGGCAAACCGGCATTTTCCTGATTTAACTCCGCCTGGCAAGGGCGCTGGCGATTGTCGCGGGGTAGCAGCTTGTGCGACAGCAGCGCGCATGAGTTCCAGCCGCGCATGATCCGGACGAGATTCGCCCCCAGCCCCAACGGGCCGCTGCATCTCGGCCATGCCTATGCCGCGATTGTTGCGCACGATCTGGCGCGCAAACGTGGCGGAGAGTTCCTGTTGCGGATCGAGGATATCGATGGTGGGCGCAGCCGCGCGGCGTTGGTGGACGAGCTGTTCGCCGATCTCGACTGGCTGGGGCTGGAGTGGGACGGCGAGGTGGTGTTTCAGTCACGGCGAGTGGCGGCCTATGCCAGCGCTGCCGAAAGTCTGAAGGGTCAGGGATTGCTGTATCCCTGTCAGTGCAGCCGCGCGGATGTTGCCGCAGCCGCACAGGCTTTGGGACCGGACGGGCCGATTTATCCGGGCACGTGCCGGGCCCGCGCAGTCGATCCCAAAGGCGCGGTCTGGCGTCTAAACGCAAATGCGGCCATAGAGCGCACGGGGCCGCTGACATGGACCGACGAGGACGCAGGCGAACAACTTGCCCGGCCCGATCTGTTCGGCGATGTCGTGCTGGTGCGCCGCGATGCGCCGGCCTCGTATCACCTCGCCGCGACGCTCGATGATGCGGCGGATGGGATCACGCTGGTGACGCGCGG
>JANLSP010000147.1:0-2319 GCA_031362485.1 Novosphingobium sp. | reverse complement strand
GCAGCTCGGGCGAACGGCTATGCATCATGGCAGTGGGTGGCTATGGCCGGGGCGAAATGGCGCCGCATTCCGATGTCGACATTGCCTTCCTCACGCCGATGAAACAGACCGCCTGGTGTGAGCAGGTGATCGAGGCGATGCTCTATTTCCTCTGGGATCTGGGGCTGAAGGTCGGCCAGTCGAGCCGCTCGATCGACGATATGGTGCGCATGGCGAAGGGCGATCTCACCATCCGAACGTCGCTGCTCGAGGGGCGCTATGTCTGGGGCGATCAGGCGCTTTATGACGAGGCGAACCGCCGCTTTCTGACCGAAGTGGTCAAAGGCACCGAGGACCGCTTTGTCTCGGAAAAGCTGGCCGAACGCAACGAGCGTCACAGGCGGCTGGGCGACAGCCGCTATCTCGTCGAGCCCAATGTCAAGGAAGGCAAGGGCGGTCTGCGTGATCTGCACACGCTCTACTGGATCGGTAAATATATCCACAAAGTCCGCGATTCGCGCGAGTTGGTCGAGGCCGGACTACTGACCAGCGAAGAATACCGCGCATTCCGCAAGGCCGAGAACTTTTTCTGGGCGGTGCGCTGCCACTTGCACGACCTGACCGGCCGCGCCGAGGACCGGCTGACGTTCGACGTCCAGCGGGAGGTCGCAGCGCGGATGAATTACAAGGACCGGCCCGGCAAGCGCGGGGTCGAGCGCTTCATGCAATACTTCTTCCTGCAGGCCAACGTGGTCGGCACGCTGACCGGCGTGTTCCTTGCCCAGCTGGACGACCAGCTGGGCAAGCGCCAGCGCGGCGGATTTTTTGCCGGATTTCGGGCCAAACGCCGGATCGTGCGCGGCTACCCGGTATCAGGTGGTCGCGTCGGCGTCCCCTCCGATGACTGGTTCCGCGAAGATCCGGTGCGCTTGCTCGAAGTGTTTGTCGTGGCCGATGCCGAAGGGCTGGAATTGCATCCCGATGCCATGCGCATCGCCGCCCGCGATGCCCGGCTGATCGATCCGGCGATGCGCAAGGATCCGCGCGCCAATGCGCTGTTCCTCGAGTTGCTGACCAGCCGGGGCGATCCCGAAACGGTGCTGCGCTGGCTGAATGAGGCTGGCATTTTCGGTCGCTTCGTGCCCGATTTCGGCCGGGTCAACGCGCAGATGCAGTTCGACATGTATCACCACTACACCGTCGATGAACACACCATCCGCGCCATCGGCCTGCTCGCCCGCATCGAAAAGGGCGAGATGAAGGACGAGCATCCGCTGGCGGTGCGCATCATCCACGAAGTGCAATCGCGCAACGCGCTGTATGTCTCGGTGTTGATGCACGATATCTGCAAGGGGCGCGGCGGGGATCACTCGGTGCTGGGCGCCGAACTCGCGCTCAGACTCTGCCCGCGGCTCGGCCTCGATGAAGACGAGACCGCGTTGGTCAGCTGGCTGGTGCGATATCACCTGCTGCTCAGCGACACCGCAATGAAGCGCGATCTGGCCGACTGGAAGACCATCGGCGATTTCGTCGCCGAGGTCGAATCGCTGGAACGGCTCCGCCAGCTGACCTTGCTCACCATCGTCGATATCCGCGCGGTTGGCCCCGGCGTGTGGAATAGCTGGAAGCGTCAGCTGATCCACGAACTCTATGACGCCGCGGAAGAGCGCATCCGCCTGGGTCATGTCCGCCACGGCCGCGCCGAGCGCGTCGCGGCTAAGAAGGAAGCAGTGGCCGTTCGGTTGGGTGCCAGGGCAACCATGATCGCCGACTTCGGCAAACAGCTGGGCGACGCCTACTGGATCGCCGAGCCCGACGATATCATCGCGATGAACCTCATCCAGTTGGCCGCGGGAACCGGCGCGCCGCTGAGCATCACCTGCGAATACTATGCCGCGCGCGGGGCGACTCTGGTGACAGTGATCGCCGCCGATCACCCTGGACTGTTTTACCGGATTGCCGGCGGCATCCATTTGGCCGGCGGCAACATCATCGATGCCCGCATCCACACTGCGCGTAATGGCATGGCAGTCGACAATTTCCTGGTGCAAGATCCCTTGGGTCGGCCGCTGATGGAAGCCAGCCAACTCGCCCGGCTGCGCACGGCAATCGAGGATGCGCTCGCCAACCGGGTGCAGCTTGTGCCCCAGCTTGCCGCCCGGCCACTCGCCCGTCCCCGTGCCTCAGCCTTCGACGTGCGGCCGCGGGTCGAATTCGACAACAAAGCCTCAAACCGCTTCACCGTGATCGAAGTCAGCTCCCGCGACCGGCCCGCCTTGCTCAACCGGCTGGCGCGCGCGCTTTTCGAAGCGCAGACCATTGTCCATTCCGCGCACATCG
>JANLSP010000135.1:0-3465 GCA_031362485.1 Novosphingobium sp. | reverse complement strand
CTGACGGCGCCCGATGCCCGCGAGAATCTCAAAGCAGCGGGCCTGCCCGATGTCATCGCGATGGCGGCATCGCAGAGCGCAGGCGCGACCGCCGCAGATGAAATCGGCGATGGGGCCTGGGGCGAAGTTGCGGGTCAGCTGATCGCGGATCCCGGTTTGCTGAAGTCCACAATCGAAGTCTCGGTGCCTGTCACCAACGATCTTGCCGCAGCCTTTCGGGGCGAAGGCCATGAGGAATTGCGGCCGCTCGCCGCCCAGTTGGCGCGCGAGGGCAAGCTTGTCAGCCGCTTAGATCCGGGGTTCCTCAGACGCAGCGATGCAACTGACCCGCAGGAAGCAGGCATCTGGGGGGCTTTGAAAGGATCGATGCTGACCATGTTGGTGACGCTGGGTCTGGCCTTCCCGGTGGGAGTTTTTGCGGCGCTCTATCTTGAAGAATATGCCCCGCGCAGCCGCTGGACCGACGTGATCGAAGTCTCGATCAACAATCTGGCCGCCGTGCCGTCGATTATCTTCGGTTTGCTGGGGCTGGCCGTGTTCCTCTGGATATTCCCGAACTATCGCTCTGCGCCGCTTATCGGCGGGATGACCCTCGCGCTGATGACCATGCCGGTTATCGTCATTTCGGGACGCAATGCGATCAAGGCAGTGCCGCCCTCGATCCGCGACGGCGCACTGGCAGTGGGCGCAAGCCGCGTGCAGACGGTGTTCCATCATGTCCTGCCACTCGCCATGCCCGGCATCCTCACCGGGACGATCATTGGGATGGCACGCGCGCTCGGCGAGACAGCGCCTCTGCTGATGATCGGCATGCGGGCTTTCGTCGCAACGCCGCCCGATGGCTTTACCTCTCCGTCCAGCGCGCTGCCGGTGCAGATATTCCTGTGGTCCGACGAAGTGAGCCGTGGCTTTGTCGAGCGTACCTCGGCTGCTATCATCGTCCTTCTGGTGTTTCTCCTAGCGATGAACGGAATCGCCATCTACCTTCGCAATCGCTTCGAGAGGCGCTGGTGACAGTCAATTCAAACATAACCTCTGGCGATTCCAACGATGCCGCTACCGCCGCAAAGATTCGGGCAACCCGGGTCTCCGTTTCCTATGGCGAAAAGCGCGCGATCGACGAGGTGTCGATCGATATCGAGAACCGCCTGGTCACAGCATTCATCGGGCCCTCGGGCTGCGGAAAGTCGACTTTCCTGCGGGCGTTCAACCGGATGAACGACACCATTCCCAATGCACGGGTCGAAGGCGAAATCCTGCTCGACGGCGAGGATATCTATCGCTCGGGTATGGATGTCGTGCAATTGCGCGCCCGGGTGGGCATGGTTTTCCAGAAGCCCAACCCCTTCCCCAAATCGATCTACGATAACGTCGCCTATGGCCCCAAAATTCATGGCCTTGCTTCAGGCAAGGCCGAGCTCGACAACATTGTCGAACGCTCGCTTCGCCGCGCCGGGCTCTGGGACGAGGTCAAGGACCGATTGCCGGACAGCGGCACCGCACTTTCGGGCGGCCAGCAACAGCGCCTGTGCATTGCCCGCGCCATCGCCGTCGATCCCGAAGTGATCCTCATGGATGAGCCGTGTTCTGCACTCGATCCGATCGCCACTGCGCGGATCGAGGAACTCATCGACGAATTGAAGCAGCGCTATGCCATCGTCATCGTCACCCATTCGATGCAGCAGGCCGCGCGCGTTTCGCAGCGAACCGCGTTTTTCCATCTCGGCAAGATCGTGGAAACAGGAGATACCTCCGATATCTTCACCAATCCTCGGGAGGAACGCACCAAGGATTACATTACCGGCCGATACGGTTAGGAAGCAATGATGGCAGAACACACAGTCAAGGCGTTCGATGAAGACATAACCCGCCTGCGCGGATTGATCGCGGAAATGGGCGGCCTGGCAGAAGTCTCGATTGCGGAGGGCATGGAGGCGCTGGTCAAGGGATCGATCGATCTCGCCGACCAGGTCATCGCGCGCGACAAGCAGATCGATGCCCTTGAAGCCGAAATCGACAAGCTGACCGTGCGCATTATCGCCTTGCGTGCGCCGATGGCCGATGATTTGCGCGAAGTGATTGCCGCCCTCAAGATCGCCGGTATTATCGAGCGCATCGGCGACTATGCCAAAAACATCGCCAAGCGCACCGGCCAGATCGAGGATCGCAAGCGGTTCGAGCCACTGACGCTTATCCCCGCCATGGCCGAAATCGCTGCTGGCATGGTCCATGACGTTCTCACGGCCTACGCAGCGCGCGACCCGGCACTTGCGGTTGAAATTGTCCAGCGCGACGAAAAAGTCGATGCTTTCTACAATTCGATTTTCCGCAATCTGGTCAGCCACATGGTCGAAAACCCATCGGCGATCAGCAGCGCGGCGCAGTTGCTCTTCGTTGCCCGCAATCTCGAACGCATTGGCGACCATGCCACCAATGTCGCCGAAATGGTCTATTACGCGGCAACGGGCAATTATCTTGCCGAGCGCGACGAAACCGCGCCCGTCTGATGCCCGCACCCAGACTTCTTCTGGTTGAGGACGACCAGGCGCTCGCCGAACTCCTCGAATTCCGCTTCAAGGCGGAGGGCTATGACGTCATCTCGACCAGCGACGGCGATGAAGCCTTGCTGCTGGCGAACGAGCAGGCTCCGGACCTCGTCGTGCTCGACTGGATGATCGAAGGTACCAGCGGCATCGAAGTGTGCCGCCGTCTGCGCCGCACCAAGCAGACCGCGCATGTGCCGATCATCATGCTCACCGCGCGCGAGAGCGAAGATGACCGCGTCCGCGGCCTTGAAATCGGCGCGGACGACTATGTCACCAAGCCATTCAGCCCGCGCGAGCTGATCGCCCGCGTCGGAGCGATCATGCGCCGTATTCGCCCCGCGCTTGCCGGTGAAGCGCTCACGGTCGGCGATCTCAGGCTAGATTCGACTGCGCACCGCGTGCTGCGGCGCGGACAGAGCCTCACGCTCGGGCCAACGGAATTCCGCCTGCTGCGCTTTTTCATGGAACACCCAGGCCGCGTCTTTTCGCGGGACCAACTTCTTGACGCGGTCTGGGGAACCGGCAGCGACATCGAGATGCGCACGGTTGACGTCCACATCCGCCGCTTACGCAAGGCAATCGAGCTGCCAAACGCGCCCGATCCGGTACGGACTGTGCGCTCAGCGGGCTATGCGCTGGAAGCAGTCTAGAACCGGTTATAGGACAAAACGTTCGCAATCGGCTTGCGGCAGGCCTTCCGGAAATCCGCACCTTGCGTCGGCCAGCACCACAAGTTCTTGTTGGAGATGTTTTCGGTCTGCGCGAGTTGTCGTCAGCGCTTCGTCGGCGGTGAGATTTAGCATGCCGATCACACGTGCTTGTCAAAGCGCGCGCGCCACCGCTCCATGGCGTCCTCGCCAACGAACGGATTGTGTAGCCGTTCGCGCCCCATCGTTGAATTTTCACCGTGGCCGGGCAC
>JANLSP010000123.1:0-3142 GCA_031362485.1 Novosphingobium sp. | reverse complement strand
CGCGGCTGCTGGTGCACCGCGATATCCACGATGCATTCGTCAATCGGTTCATCGCCCGCACCAGCGACCTCTATGCGACTGGCGATCCGCTGGATCCGGCGACCAGCCTGGGGCCTATGGTTACCCGCTCGCACCAGCGGGAAGTGATGGGCTGGATTGCCAAGGGAGTGGCCGAAGGCGCAACGCTTGCGCTTGGCGGAACCGACGATCCCTCCCGGCCCGAAGGCACCTATGTCGTTCCGACCCTGTTCACTGGCCTTACCCCGGCAATGGAAATTGGCCGAGAAGAAGTATTCGGACCACTCGCAGCGCTGTTCTCGTTCAGCGACGAGGCCGAGGCGATCAGGCTGGCAAATGACTCGATCTATGGCCTCGCCGCCAGCGTATGGACCCGCGATGTCAATTGCGCGCATCGAATGGTCAAAGCACTTGAGGCAGGCGTTGTCTGGGTCAATTGTTTTGGTGACGGCGACATGACCCAACCATTCGGCGGCTACAAGCAATCTGGCAACACCCGCGACAAATCACTGGAATGCCTGGCAGGCTACATGCAATCCAAGTCCGCCTGGTTCAGCCTGGATTAGCGGCCTCTTCGGCAACATGGTCGGCCATCCAATCCATAAACGTGCGGATCCGCATGTTTTCCTTCATATCCTTGCGGCAGATCAACCCCCACGAGCCGGGGCAGACTTCAACATGGTTTGACGCTGCAACTAGCCTGCCACTGGCAAGGTCCTGATCTACGAACGGTCCGTTGACCAAAGCAACACCTTCTCCGTTGAGCGCCATTTCAAGCGCAACCGCAAGTGTGTCGACCATCAGGTAGGGAACCTTGGGTTCAAATTGCACGCCGGCCGAGGTGAACCAGCTCTCCCAGTTCTGCACTTCGGTATAAATCGCCACCAAGGGCTGCTGCATCAGATCTGCAGTGGTGGCCGAAGGACCAATACGCTTCAGAAATTCCTGACTGCAGACCGGAAACAGGACATAGTCGAACAAAGGCATCCAATGGAACTTGGACGGGTCAGGCACTTCTGCGCAGTAAACCAGCCCGACATCGGCATGGATATCGTCGAACTCCCATTCGATCGCACAGGTGCTTAGCGTCAATTTTATTTGCGGATGTGCGTGCAGGAATTCCGGCACACGTCTGGCCAACCAGCGGATCGAAGCGGTGACATAGGTCTGAACACGAAGTGGTTTGTCCAGCGCGTGGCGATGAACCGCTTCCACCCCCTCGAGCAGCGATTCAAACGCGCTGCGAACAAAAGGATAGAGCACCCGCCCTTCTTCGGTTGAAACGATATGGCGGCCTTCCTGCGCGAACAAGGCTACGCCCAGCGCCTCTTCGATCAACTGCACTTGATGGCTTATCGCGGGATGGGTCAGGCATAGTTCCGTGGCCGCATCACGGATGCTTTGGTGCCGGGTCGCCGCCTCGAAACCTTTGAGAGCCTTGAGAGGCGGAAGGCGGCGCAGCTCGATCTTGCCACTCATCGGATGGAACTCGCAAAACCTTGAAGTCCGAGGTCCATATCACCTGAAAATTGATTGGTAAATTATTCTTACATATCTCGGATTAGCTTCTCGCGCGAGCGTCTGCAATTAGCATGGCGGCACCTCTTTCCGCGACCATGACCGTCGGCGCGTTGGTATTGCCCGAGGTAACCGTCGGAAAGATGGACGCGTCAATCACTCTGAGTGACTCCACGCCGTGGACCCTGAGCCGGGAGTCGACCACTGAACGCACTGAGTCCGGCCCCATCATACACGTTGATGTGGGATGATAGACTGTGTCGGCTCGTTGACGAAAGTCTTCAAGCCACTCGTCTTCACTCTCCACCGAAACATCGGGCACCAGTTGGCCGGTGATGATGTCGGACAGTGGCGGGGTCGCAGCTAGCCGCCTTAGCAGCGATATGCCCTTCCGCGCTTCATCGATGTCGTGCTGTGTAGCAAGATAATCGGGTTGGATCTCTGGTCGGACAAACGGATCCGGGCTGACTGCACGGAGCCAGCCGCGGCTGGTCGGTCGGCAGCTGTTGAACGAAAGCAGAAATGCAGAAAACGGATCGGGGTTTGCAAGCTTGCGCTCGGATAAAGGCGTTTGGGTATAACTGACCGGCGAAAAATACAGCTGTAGATTGACACGTTCCGCGTCAGGATCAGAGCGAACAAAGCCGCCCGCCTGGTTGACGCTCATCGAAAGCGCACCCCCGCGGTTCCAGCCATAGCGCAGCGCTTCGCGTATTTTGCCGGTCAGCGGCGCCAGGACATCGTTGAGCGTCGGCACCGCACTGGAATAGAAATAGCTAACAGCCAGATGGTCTTGCAAGTTGGCCCCGACACCGGCCCGAACAGCAACCGGCTCAATTCCCAGCCCCGACAGGTGCGCACCCTCGCCTATTCCCGATAGCTGCAGCAGTTGCGGTGAGTTGATCGAGCCCCCCGACACGATCACTTCTCCGCGCGCCCTTGCCCGGCAAAGAGCGCCGCCGCGCAGATATTCCACGCCAACCGCGCGCCTGCCCTCAAACAATATGCGAGTTGCCAAGGCGCGAGTCCTGAGGTCTATCCTCCAGCGCTTCATGGCAGGCCGCAAATATTCATTCGCAGTCGAGGCCCGGCGACCGTTGCGTGTGTTGATCTGGAATAGACCCAGGCCTTCGCTTCGGCTGCCGTTGAAATCGGTACTGACCGGCAAGCCCAACCTTGCCCCCGCTGCAACAAAGCGCTGGCAGAGCGGATGTACCTTAGCCGAAATGTCCGTAACGTGTTGCGGGCCACCCTGTCCGCGCCAATTCTCTTCAACGATCTCGCTGTCTTCGGCCTTGATGAATAAGGGCAGGACATCGTCCCAACCCCAGCCTGTATTGCCCATTGCCTTCCAGTCTTCGTAATCATGGGGCTGCCCGCGCACATGAACCATGGCGTTGACCGAACCCGATCCTCCAACAACCTTGCCGCGCGGCCAATACGAACTGCGCTCATTCAGACCCGGGACTGGCGAAGTATCGTACATCCAGTTCACACGGCGATCGAAGAAGGTCCGGCCATAGCCAATTGGCAGCTGTATCCAGATCGTGCGGTCGGAACCCCCAGCCTCAAGCAGCAATACGGTTGTCTTGCCATCAGCGGCCAG
>JANLSP010000092.1:0-1852 GCA_031362485.1 Novosphingobium sp. | reverse complement strand
ATGTCTGCTGCTCGACTGAAGTGGAAATGGGACGCGCAGGCATAAAGGCCGGGCGTGCGCGGGCGCTGGTGGTCAATGCCGGCAATTCCAATGCCTTCACCGGCTTTCGCGGGCGCGAGGCGGTGGAACAGATCATGAGCCAGGTGGCCGGGCATCTGGGCTGCGCGCCGGGCGAAGTGTTTGTCTCCTCGACCGGCGTGATCGGCGTGCCGTTGCCCAAGGACAAGGCGCGCGAGGGCGTTGCCGCAGCGCTGACGGCAAGCCCGTGTGGCTGGGAAGATGCCGCGCGGACCATCGGCACGACGGACACCTTCCCCAAGGGGGCGCTCGCAACTGCCGTCGTCGATGGCCGCACTGTCACGCTCGGCGCGATCATCAAGGGCAGCGGCATGATCGCGCCCGACATGGCGACAATGCTGGGCTACATCTTCACCGACGCAGCCGTGGAACCGTCTTTCCTGCAGGCATTGCTCTCGGCAGCAAACCTGAGGACTTTCAGCTGCATCACGGTCGACAGCGACACCTCGACCAGCGACACCGTGCTCGCTTTCGCGACGGGCAAAGCGGGCAACGCCCCGCTCGCCTCGTTCGACAGCCGGGGGGCCGATGCCTTCGCCGCCGCGCTCGATGATATCTGCCGCCAACTGGCACATCTGGTTGTCCGCGACGGAGAAGGCGCGCAAAAATTCATCGCCATCGAAGTGACCGGCGCAGTCAGCGATGACAGTGCCCGCCGCATTGGCCTTTCCATTGCCAACTCCCCACTGGTCAAAACCGCCATCGCCGGCGAAGACGCCAACTGGGGCCGCGTTGTCATGGCAGTCGGCAAGGCAGGCGAGCCCGCCGACCGCGACAAGCTGGCCATCCGCTTTGCCGACAAATGGGTGGCGCAGGCCGGGCTTGCCGTCGACAGCTATGACGAAGCGCCGATCACCGCGCACCTCAAGGGGCAGGATATCAGCATTGGGGTCGATCTGGGGCTGGGAGACGGCCGCGCGACGGTGTGGACCTGCGATCTGACGCATGGCTACATATCGATTAACGCGGACTATCGTTCGTGAGGGGCGGAAGTTGAACGACGCTCTCACCCGCGCAGTCCATGCCCTGATGTGCGAGGCTGCCGAAAAGGCGATCCTGCCGCGCTATCAAACCCTCGCCGTGCATGAAGTGCAGGAAAAGGCGGTGGATGATGCGGTCACTATCGCTGACACCGAAGCTGAGGAAATCCTCGCCGAAGGGCTGGCAAGGCTGCTGCCCGAAGCGGCCATCGTTGGCGAGGAAGCCGCCCATGCCGACCCTGCCCTGCTGAACAAATTGGGCGATGCGCTGTGCTGGATCGTCGATCCGCTCGACGGGACAAACAATTTTGCCAAGGGCAAGCCGCCTTTCGGCGTGCTGGTTGCGCTCAGCGAGGGCGGCGAGACGATGGCGGGCTGGATCTACGACCCGCTGTCAGGCCGTTTCTGCCATGCGCAGCGGGGCGAGGGTGCTTTTATCGATGGTGAGCGCATTACCGCGCGCACCAGCGGCAGCCAGCCCCCAATTGCCGCCATCAGCCTTGTCTTCGCCGATCCCGCGCGGCGCGCGGCCTTGCTCACGCATATCGCGCCGCATTACAGCCTCGTCGATATCCCCCGCTGCGCCGCCGAACAATGGCCGCGCCTGGCGCTGGGAATCAATGACATCTCGGTGTTCGAACGCACCCACGCCTGGGACCATGCCGCCGGTGTGCTTTTGCTCAACGAGGCAGGCGGCAAGGCCGCGCGGCCCGACGGCTCGCCCTACCGGGTGGACGAACCCGGCCGCAGCGGGCTGCTGGGAGCAGCCAGCCCGGCACTGTGGGAAGAGCTGG
>JANLSP010000080.1:0-6833 GCA_031362485.1 Novosphingobium sp. | reverse complement strand
GGCCCGTGCATACATCGCATCCCATGACGAATGAGCCGCCCCCCGGCGTCAGGCCGGAAACTCTCGCCGTAGCTTTCGGTTACGATCCGCAATCCGCATCGGGATCGGTCAAGCCGCCGATCTACATGACCTCGACCTTCGTTTATCCCTCGGCCCAGCATGCCAAGCATGTCCACGAGGCCTTTTTCGACGGGACCGGGCCGCTCGCCGGGCAAGCGCAGTACATCTATTCGCGCCTCGGACATCCCGGTCTCGACATTCTCGAAGCCCGTCTTGCCGCGATCGATGGGGCCGAGGCGGCTGCGACATTCTGCAGCGGGATGGCTGCGCATTCCTCTGTTGCCCTGACTTTCGTCCATCCCGGTGACAGTGTCCTGCATGGCCGGCCTATCTACGGCGGGGTCGATCTGCTCTACAATCTGGTCCTATCCGAACACGGCGTCCATGCCGAAGCCTATCTCGACGGCACCGACGACGAAGGTGTCCGCACCGCGGCCAAAGCGGCGATAGCCAAGGGGCCGCTCAAGCTGATCATTGCCGAAACCCCGGCTAATCCGACCGCGGCAATGGTCGATCTGGCGCTGATGGTGCGGATCGCTGACGAAGTGGGGCAGCAGCAGGGCCATCGTCCGCTGGTCGTGGTCGATAACACGTTGCTTGGCCCTTTCGCCCAGCGCCCGATCGAGCTGGGCGCAGATCTTTGCCTGACCTCGCTGACCAAATATTGCGGCGGACACAGCGACTTGCTGGCCGGCGGCATTACCGGCCGTCGTGAACTGATCGACCGGCTGCGACAGCTCCGCACGACCTGGGGCAACCACCTTGATCCCTATACCGCCTGGCTGGTGACGCGCAGCCTTGAATCGGTCCATGTCCGAACCGAACGTGCAATGGGCAACGCCCGCACCGTTGCCGAATTCCTGCGCGATCACCCCAAGGTGGCCGGTGTGACCTTCCTGGGTTTTCTGCCCGAAGGCAGCCGCCAACGCGCAGTCTATGATCGCCAATGCAAGGCTGCGGGATCGACATTCTCGTTTCACCTGCATGGCGGCGAAGCCGAGGCATTCCGCATGCTTGACCGGTTGCGGCTGATGAAACTGGCAGTCAGCCTGGGCGGATCGGAAACGCTGATCTGTCACCCGGCGACCACGACACATTATGCCGTCCCGCTGGTGAAGCGGCTTGAAGGCGGGATTACCGACGGCACCATGCGTCTTTCGGTCGGCCTCGAACACGTCGACGATCTGATCGCGGATCTGGAGCAGGCGTTGGAAGCAGTATGACCGCGCGAAATCATGACCCACATGCAATCGATGGAAAGTTTCCGGCCCCGGAGCAGAAGTTTGACGTGGTTGTCATCGGCGCAGGCACCAGCGGCAGCGAGGCGGCGCTGAAGGCAGCCGAGGCCGGGCACCGGGTGCTACTGATCGACGAGAACCCGGTCTCGGGCGCGCTAATCGGCAATGACGTGCCCTGGTTCTTCGGCGGCCGGGCTACGACCGCAGTTCAGAATAGCGAGCGCATGATCGAGACCGTGTTCGCCAACATGCCCTGGCTGGAGCAGGTGGTTGAAGCCGGCGTTGAGGTGCAACTCGGCACAATGGCTTGGGGCGTATATCGCAATGGCCCCCTGGTTGGTAGCCTGCCTGAGCAAGTGGTTGGTCTGGCGGATTCAAAGCGTTCATGGCTGGTCGGCTTCGACCGGTTGATAATCGCCACCGGTGCGCGCGATCTGGCCCTCTCCTTCCCTGGCTGGAACCAGCCCGGGGTGATGGGTGCAGCGGCACTACGGATGTTGCTGTTGCGCTATGAAGCTTTCGCAGGGCGGCGGATCGTGGTTATCGGCTCGCACGATCTGGGATTGGAGACCGCGCTGTTTGCCAAGGCCAAGGGCCTGGATGTGGCCGCCGTGCTTGAAGTGCGCGCCGCGCCGCAGGGTGACCCAGCACTGGTGGCGCAGGTCGTGAGCAATGGCATCGCGATCCACTGCGGCGTCTATCCAGTCGAAGCGAAGGGCGGACTCGATGGAGTGGAGCAACTGGTCCTCTCCAACGGCAACGCGCTTGCCTGCGACAGTGTGGTCATGGCCGTCGGGCTCGTGCCGATGATTGAATTGAATGATGCCCTCAATGGCCCGCGCCGGTTCGACGCATCGCGCGGCGGCTGGATACCCGAGGAGAGCGGAGGCATCACTTTTGCCGGGCTTTGTGCCGGGCTGCCGGATGCCGGCTTCGACCATGCAACCTATCAGTTGGAGTGGCTCGACGCTCTGGGTGGTGCCTGCAGCGGCGACACGATAATCTGCCAGTGCGAGGAAATGACCCTGTCCGACCTGATCGGGGTCCAGCCGCCGCGCTATCTTGATCGATCCCCAGCAATCCAGAAGCGTTCGCTGACGACGCTGCTCGCGGATGGTCCACCAAACCAGGATCAGGTCAAGCGGCTGACCCGCATCGGCATGGGCCAGTGTCAGGGCCGCCGCTGCCGCGACCAGGTGGCAATGATCCTGGCAATCGAAGCCGGCAAAACGCTGGCCGAAGTGCCACTCGCCACCCACCGCGCGCCAGTCCGGCCGCTGCCGCTTAAAGTTCTTGCCGATTGGGATGAGGGAGACGAAATGCGAGCCGGCTGGGATGTCTGGATGGGTATTCCGACGCAATGGGTCCCCTATGCCGACATCGGGACACCGCACGAAGAAGACAACCGGCGCCAGCTGGGCGGGAACATGAGCCTGTGAGCGCACAGAAGGTCGTTGTTATCGGCGCAGGAGCCACCGGGTTGAGCACCGCCTGGTGGCTGGCGCGATCTGGTATACAGGTCACTGTACTCGACAAAGGAATCGTCGGGTGGGAGGCCTCGGGCCGCAACGGCGGCGGATGTTCGCATTACCAGAGTCCTCTATTCGAGGAGGAGCAACGCCTATGGCCGCAGATGGACGAACTTCTGGGCTATCCAACCGAGCACAGCCCCGAGCGGATCGTCATGGCGGTAACTCCGCGCCAGCTTGAGCAGTACCACTATATCGCCGGCATGTGTAATCGCCTGGGCTACCGGGTCGATCTGCTGGGCGTTGATCAGGTGCGCGAGGCGGTACCGCTTGCCGGGGACAATTGCCTGGGCGGGATCCACTATCGCTTCGGCGGCCACGCCAACCCGCACCGCACCGTCCAGGCCTATGCCTGGGCAATCCAGGACCTGGGCGGGCGGATCTTGCAGCATTCGCCTGCGACGGGCTTCCAGACCGCTGGCGGCAAAGTTACTGCAGTCGAAAGCACCAGCGGAACCCATGAATGCGACGCCCTGGTGATCGCGGCGGGCCCGCAGACCGGCAAGCTTGCAGCGCAGCTGGAGATCGACCTTCCGCTGGCCGCAGCGCGCGCTGAGATGATCGTCACTGAACCCGCACCGATGATGAAACTGGGCGGGGTTGACGGCAACGGGCTCTATGGTCGCCAGACTCTGCGCGGCAATCTTGCCTATGGCGGCGGCCCGCACGAATGGGTGGAATTTGGCGAATTGGGCCCGGAAGTGAAGCCGAGCACTCCCCTCACAAGAAATCTTGCGCGGCGGCTGGCCGAGCTGTTTCCGGGTGCTGCGCACCTCAACGTGATTCGTTCGTGGGCCGGCGTGATCGAAATGACCCCCGATGGACGTCCAGTAATCGATCGGAGCGGCAATGTGACGCTGTGTACCATGTCGGGCGTCGGCTTCGGCCTGTCCCCGGCGACGGGGCATGCAGTAAGCGATCTGGTGCTGGAGGGACACTGTAGCTTTACCGATATCGACAAGCTGGCACTGTCCCGTTTCGACGGGATTGAGCCTGACTGGCGCGAGATGCGCGGGTGGATGCCGCTTTGATGGGCAAGTATTCTGCTTTCGGACTTCTGCGCGGGGCGTTCAACGGGCAGAAGCACTGGGAGCCTGCATGGCGCGATCCCGAGCCCAAATCGCATTACGACATCATCGTTATTGGAGGCGGCGGTCACGGACTCGCGACCGCCTATTATCTCGCCAAGGTGCATGGCCTGCGAAACGTTGCGGTGCTTGAAAAGGGCTGGATCGGTGGCGGCAATACCGGCCGGAATACCACAATCGTGCGCTCCAACTATCGCCTCGCGCCACTTCATGATTTCTTCGAATTCGGACTCAAGCTTTGGCACAATCTGAGCGACGAGCTCAATTACAACGTCATGTTTTCACCTCGCGGCGCGATGTTCCTCGGGCATAGCGACGGAGATATGGTGAAACTCGCCGAACGCGGCGATGCTATGCGGTGCGACGGGATCGATGCTGATCTGATGACGCGCGATGAGGTGGCGAAACTGGAGCCATTGCTCGATATGTCGCGCGATGCCCGTTTCCCGATCCAGGGCGGGCTGATCCAGCGACGCGGCGGCACAGCGCGGCATGATGCAGTTGCCTGGGGCTATGCGCGAGCGGCGGATTCGCTGGGTGTCGACATCATCCAGAATTGCGAAGTGACCGGCTTTGTCCGCGATGGCGATGCGGTGGTTGGAGTGGAAACCACACGCGGGCGGATTGGTGCGGGTCGCATCGGAATTTGTGTGGCGGGGCATAGCGGTCATGTCGCGGGGCTGGCTGGCCTTAAATTGCCGATTGAATCGCAAACCCTGCAAGCGATGGTGACCGAGGGTGTGAAGCCGATGATCAACAGCGTGATCATGTCTCAATCTTTGCACTGCTACATTAGCCAATCAGACAAGGGCGGCATCGTCTTTGGCGGCGATCCCGACAATTGGCCGAGTTATGCGCAACGCGGCCACCCAATGGTGATGGAGGGCGCCGTGGCACAGGGCCTCGCGCTCGTCCCCGCGCTTTCGCGCCTGCGAATGGTGCGAACATGGTCAGGTGTGACCGATATGAGTTGCGACGGCGCACCGATTATTGGCGAAACTCCCGTTCGCAATCTCTATCTCAATGGCGGCTGGTGCTATGGCGGGTTCAAGGCAACGCCTGCTTCGGGTTGGACCTATGCGCATACATTGGCGACCGGCAAGCCTCATAAGCTCAACGCGCCCTTCTCGCTCGACCGCTTCGAGCGCGGCGCGACAATCGATGAAACGGGAACCGGCCCGATGCCCTGTAGCCGGTAATGATGCAGATCACCTGCCCCCATTGCGGCCTGCGCGCGCAAAGCGAGTTCATCTTTGAACGTACGGTTGATTCCGTGGTCGCAGTGGATGCCGCGCCCGAAGTCGCGATGGCGACCTTGTTCACCCGCAACAATCCGCGCGGAGTGGATGATGAGGTTTGGCGCCATACTTATGGGTGCCGCGCTTGGCTGGTCATGACCCGGCACCGCGTTACTAATGAAATCACTGCCATCCGCGCCGTTGGGCCGGAAGCGTTGCCATGATCAACTTCAGTTTCGACGGCAGAGCCTATCAGGCGCAAGAGGGCGATACCCTCGCGGCGGCGCTCTTGCGCAACGGCATTGGCCTCGTGGGACGCAGTTTCAAATATCACCGACCCCGCGGCATAATGACCGCGGGCGTTGAAGAACCCAATGCGCTGGTCACCGTGGGCAAAGGCGGGCGGGCCGAATCAAATACGCGCGCGACCGACGTGTTCGTTTATGAAGGATTGGTCGCGAGGAGCCAGAACCGATGGCCCAGCCTGTCTCTCGATTTGGGGGCAATCCTCGGCCTCGCTTCCCCTGTCTTGCCCGCTGGATTCTATTACAAAACCTTTTTCGGCTCGGCCCGGCGCTGGATGTTTTACGAGTATTTTATTCGCAAGGCAGCTGGCCTCGGCAATGCGCCGACCGACACCGACCCAGACCGGTTCAGCCAGCGCGCAGCCTTTTGCGATGTGCTCGTGGTGGGCGCTGGGCCAGCGGGACTATCCGCGGCACTCAAAGTGGCCGAGGAGGGCAAGCGGGTCATCCTGGTCGAACAGGATGGCATTCTCGGCCACTCGCTGATCCGCGATCCACAGGAATTGGACGCAGCCTGGATTGATGCCACCGCAGCGCGCATCTGCGCTGCTGGTGGCCAAATCCTCACCCGCACGACGGCATCGGGCTACTGGGAACATGATCTTGTCACGCTCACCCAGCGGATTGCCGAACCGGGGCAAGTGCCCCCGGGCGGCGTCGCCCAGCGGCTCTGGCATGTCCGCGCTGGCCAGGTGATCCTTGCCACCGGCTGCATCGAACGGCCCATGGCCTTTGCGAACAATGACCGGCCCGGCGTGATGCTTTCGCAAGCCGTGCGCAGCTATGTTCATCGGTTTGGTGTGACCCCCGGCAAACGAGTGGTGCTCGCGACCAATAATGACGATGCCTACAACACTGCCCACGCTTTGACGGCGGCGGGAGCAGAGATTGTCGCGATACTGGATGCGCGGCCAGCCCCTGCCGGGGACAATTGCGGCTTTCCGGTCCATAACAGCGCCGTTCCGCTGTCCACAGTGGGTGCGCAGCATCGCCTGAAAAGCGTCAGCGCACAGGTGGGCACTATCACACAAAGCTGGGACGCCGATCTGCTCGCTGTGTCAGGCGGGTTCACTCCAGTCGTTCACCTCCATATGCAAGCCGGCGGCACGCTCGCTTGGAACGAAGCCGCCCAAGCCTTTGTCCCCGCAACCAGCCGTCAGAATGTAATCACCATCGGCAATGCGGCCAATCCCGAGCCGATGTTTACTGTCACCCCAGTATCGCCCGCAAACAAGACCTTCGTCGATTTCCAGAATGATGTGACACTTGCCGATGTCGATTTGGCCTGGGCCGAAGGCTATCGGTCGGTCGAGCATCTCAAACGCTACACCACATTGGGAATGGCGACCGATCAGGGCAAGCTCAGCAATATGGC
>JANLSP010000070.1:0-10471 GCA_031362485.1 Novosphingobium sp. | reverse complement strand
GCGCGCCGCCGCCGAGCGGCCCCCAGACCAGCGAGGCGACATTCTGGTCCGCGCCCAGCGGCACGAGATCCCATTCCGCATCGCGCATCGCAAGCGACCAGGCGATCTGGTGGGCGCAGTAGCGCGGCCAGCCGTGTCGGTCCGCTGCGGCGAGTGCTTTCATCAATTGCCAGCCGGCATGGTTCGAAGCGCCCACCGCGCGCACTTTGCCGGAGCGGAGCAAGGCATCGAGCGTGGACAGTGTCTCCTCGACCGGCGTGCGGCCATCCCAGCTGTGGAGCAGGAACAAGTCGATATAGTCAGAGCCGAGCCGCGTCAGGCTGGCCTCGATGCTCTGCGTCAGATGGTGCCGCGTGGCTCCGGCATCGTTGGGACCAGGCCCGGAGCGCAAGCCTGCCTTGGTCGAGATGATGGCCTGACTGCGCCGTTTGCCCAGCGCCTTGCCCAGCACTTCCTCGGCCGCGCCATAGATATCGGCCGTGTCGAAGAACGCCGCCTCGCGCTCAAGGGCCAGATCGACCAGCCGGGCGGCGGCCTTGTCGCCAAGGCCGGTCGGCGGATTGCTGCCGCCGCGAAAATTGGCCGTGCCCAACCCCATGACCGGCACGTTGAGCCCTGAATTGCCGAGTGATCTGTAATCCATGGCCGAAGCATCCCCCTGAGCGATCCCTGTTGTGCCAAACCTCCCGCAGGAATCAATCGAGATTAGGTCGCAGCCAGCGTTCCGCCACGGCCAGATCAATGCCGCGCCGCGCCGCGTAGTCGTCCAGCTGGTCGCGCCCGATGCGCGCGACGCCGAAGTACTGGCTCTCCGGATGGGCGAAGTAAAATCCCGAAACCGCAGCGGTCGGCAACATGGCCTGGCTTTCGGTCAGCGTGATCCCGGCGTTCTTGCTGACATCCAGCAAGTCGAACAGAATCGGCTTCAGGCTGTGATCGGGACAGGCCGGATAGCCGGGCGCGGGGCGGATGCCGCGATACTGTTCCTTGATCAGCGCCTCGAGGGTCAGTTGCTCGCCGGGTGCATAGGCCCAGAGCGTTGTGCGCACGTGCTGGTGGAGCCGCTCGGCGAAAGCCTCTGCGAAGCGATCGGCCAGGGCCTTGAGCAAGATGTCGGAATAGTCATCGTGGTCCGCCTTGAAATGTTCCAGATGCGGCTCGATGCCATGGATGCCCACCGCGAAACCGCCGATCCAGTCGCCATCGCGCGAAATAAAGTCAGCCAGGCAGAAATTGGCGCGGTCTCGCGATTTTTTCACTTGCTGGCGAAGGAACGGCAGGCGGACATGGCGCTCGTCGTCTGGCAGATAAATCTCGACGTCGTCGCCGTGCCGCGCGCAGGGCCAGAAACCGGCGACGCCTTTTGCCGTCAGCCATTTTTCGGCGATTATCCGGTCGAGCATGGCCTGCGCGTCCTCATAAAGACTTCGCGCGCTTGTCCCGACGACTTCATCCTTGAGAATTGCCGGAAAATTGCCGGCAAGCTCCCATGCGCGGAAAAACGGCGTCCAGTCGAAACAGGCGCGCAGATCAGCAAGATCCCAGTCGTCGAAGACATGGATTCCCGGCTGTTCCGGCGGCGCGGCCATAAGGCTCATGTCGGCGGGGAACATATTGGCACGCGCGTCTTCGAGGCTAAGCAGCGCGCTCTGCCCCTTGCCGGCACGGACTTCGCGGACATGTTCGTATTCGCTGGCCGTGGCCGCGATAAAGCCTTCGGCCTGCGTGTCGGACAACAGCTGGCTGGCAACGCCCACCGCGCGGCTCGCGTCGAGGACATGGATCACCGGGCCGTTATAGGCGGGATCGATGCGCAGCGCGGTGTGCAACTTGCTGGTCGTCGCGCCGCCGATCAGCAGAGGAATGGTGAAGCCCGCGCGCTGCATTTCCTCGGCTACCGTCACCATTTCATCGAGTGACGGCGTAATCAGACCGGACAGGCCGATGATGTCCGCGTCCTCTTCCTTCGCAACTTCAAGGATCTTGGACCATGGCACCATGACGCCCAGATCGACCACTTCGTAGCCATTGCACTGGAGCACCACGCCGACGATGTTCTTGCCGATATCGTGCACGTCGCCCTTGACCGTGGCCATGATGATCTTGCCCTTGGCCTTGGCGCCAGGCTCTTTCGCAGCCTCGATGAAGGGGATGAGATGGGCGACGGCCTTCTTCATCACGCGGGCCGATTTGACCACTTGAGGCAGGAACATCTTGCCCGAGCCGAACAGGTCGCCGACGACATTCATCCCGTCCATCAGCGGGCCTTCGATGACTTCGATGGGGCGAGCGGCCAGTTGGCGCGCTTCCTCAGTATCCTCAACGACATATTGGTCGATCCCGCGCACCAGCGCGTGTTCGAGCCGCTTGGCCACGTCCCAGCCGCGCCATTCCTCGGCGGCCTTTTCCTGCGCCACATCGGTGCCGCGGAATTTCTCGGCCAACGTGACCAGCCGCTCGGTTGCGTCAGGATCGCGGTTGAGGATCACATCCTCGCAGGCATCGCGAAGTTCGGGGTCGATCTGGTCATAGACGTCGAGCTGCCCGGCATTGACGATTGCCATGTCGAGCCCCGCCGGAATGGCGTGGTAGAGGAAGATCGAATGCATCGCGCGGCGCACCGGCTCGTTGCCGCGAAAGCTGAATGACAGGTTCGATAGGCCGCCCGAGAAATGCACATGCGGGCAGCGCAGGCGGATTTCCTTCACTGCCTCAATGAAGTCGACGCCGTAATTGTTGTGCTCCTCGATCCCGGTGGCCACGGCGAACACGTTGGGATCGAAGATGATGTCTTCGGGGGGAAAGCCGATGCCGGTGAGCAGCTTATAGGCGCGCTCGCAGATTGCGACCTTGCGCTCCCTGGTGTCTGCCTGGCCCTGCTCGTCGAATGCCATGACCACCACGGCGGCGCCATAGGCCATGCATTTGCGCGCGGATTCGAGGAATGGCGCTTCGCCTTCCTTCATCGAGATCGAATTGACGATGGGCTTGCCCGAAACACATTTCAGTCCGGCCTCGATCACTTCCCATTTCGACGAATCGATCATCACCGGCACCCGCGCAATGTCAGGCTCGGCGGCGATCAGCTTGAGGAAGGTGGTCATGGCGTGGACCGCATCGAGCAGCCCTTCGTCCATGTTGACGTCGATCACCTGCGCGCCGTTCTCGACCTGCTGGCGCGCGACATCGACTGCCCTGGCATAGTTATCCGCCAGGATCAGCTTCTTGAATGCGGCCGAACCGGTGACGTTGGTGCGTTCGCCGACATTGACGAAGCGGGCAGAAGAAATTGCTTGTTTCATTGGAAGTTATCAGGCCGTCATCACAAAGGGTTCTAGGCCCGCGAGCCGGGTAATCGGCTCCAGCACCGGCAGTTTGCGGGCCGGAATCCCGGCAACTGCCCGCGCCATGGCGGCAATATGCGCTGGCGTCGATCCGCAGCAGCCGCCAAGGATGTTGACCTGGCCATGCTCGGCCCATTCGCCGACCAGCCCGGCTGTCGTCTCAGGCATTTCGTCATACTCGCCCAGTTCGTTGGGCAGGCCGGCGTTGGGATAGACCATGATCAGCGTGTCGGCGATTTCGCTCAGCACTTTCACATGGGGGCGCAATTGCGTTGCGCCGAACGAGCAGTTGAGGCCGATGGTCACTGGCTTCGCGTGGCGCACGGCGTGCCAGAATGCCTCGACAGTGTGGCCCGAAAGATTGCGGCCCGAAAGATCGGTCAGCGTCATCGACAGCATGATCGGCACTTCGCGACCAAGCTCGGTCTCCAGTTGCTTAACCGCCATGATCCCGGCCTTGGCATTGAGCGTGTCGAAAACGGTTTCAATCAGGACGAAGTCCGCCCCGCCTTCCACAAGGGCCGCCGCCTGCTCCTTGTAGGCATCGACCAGCGTGTCCCAGTCGATCTCGCGGTAGCCCGGATCGTTGACATCGGGCGAGAGCGACAGCGTCTTGTTGGTCGGGCCGATTGCGCCCGCGACAAACCGGGGGCGGCCATCCTTCGCCTGGAACTCATCCGCCACGCGCCGCGCGAGCTTTGCCGATTTGAGATTGATCTCGCGCACCAGATGTTCGGCGGCATAGTCAGCCTGGCTGATCCGGTTGGCCGAAAAGGTGTTGGTCTCGGCAATGTCCGCGCCCGCCTCGAAATAGGCGCGGTGGATCGCCTCGGGCACATGCGGCAAAGTCAGCGCCAGAATGTCGTTGTTGCCCTTCTGGTCCTTGGCGAGGCCCAGATCGCCAGCATAATCGGCTTCGGAGAGCTTGTAATTCTGGATCTCGGTGCCGAAAGCGCCGTCCGTAATCAGGATGCGCTTTGCCGCTTCGGCGAGCAGGGATTCGCGTGCATTCATTGTTTCGGCCTCAATCCCAGGAGCTGGCAGATGGCATAGGCCTGTTCTGCGCGGTTGAGCGTGTAGAAATGGAAGTCGCGTACGCCGCCATCATAGAGCCGCCGGCAGAATTCGGCGGCAACCGCGGCGGCGACCAGCTCGCGCGCGCCGGGGCGCTCGTCGAGCCCTTCGAACAGGCGCTCCATCCATTCGGGGATATGCGTAGTGTTGCCCGACATGCGGCGGATCGCGGCGAAATTTGTTACCGGCATGACGCCCGGCAGGATCGGCGCGTCGATCCCGGCAGCCAGCGCCTTGTCGAGGAAGCGGAAATAGACGTCGCTTGAAAAGAAGAACTGGGTGATCGCCCGGCTGGCCCCGGCGTCGAGCTTACGCTTGAGGTTGTCGAGATCGGCCTCGGCGCTGAGCGCTTCGGGATGTGTCTCGGGATAGGCGGCGACCGAAATCTCGAAAGGATGCAAAGCTTTCAGGCCCGCGACCAGTTCGGCGGCATTGGCATAGCCTTGCGGATGGGGCACGAACCGGCCGCCGTCGGCTGGCGGCGGATCGCCGCGCAGCGCGACGATATGGCGCACCCCGGCATCCCAGTATTGCCCGGCGACGTCGGCGATCTCGGCCTTGCTGGCATCAATGCAGGTCAGGTGCGCGGCGGTGGGCAGGCTTGCCTCGCGGATGATCCGTGCGACGGTTGCATGGGTGCGCTCGCGGGTCGTGCCACCTGCGCCGTAAGTCACCGAGACGAAACTGGGCGCGAGCGGGGCAAGCTGGGTGACGGCTTCCCATAGCTGTTCTTCCATCCGCTCGGTCTTGGGCGGAAAGAATTCGAAGGACACCGAGATATCTCCCGGCAGGGCGGCGAAAAGGGGATCGGTCATTGCTTAGCGTCTCTGGGGCTTGCGGCTCGCCCTGGCGAATGGAGTTTGATGGCTGGCGCAGTGGCGGATTGCTTGCGGCCGGTCCAGATCTTGACCGTCAGTGGACTGCCCGGCACCGCCACGGCAGGGAACGTCTCGAAGCCCGCATCGCTGAGCAGCGCAAGCATCTGTTCGTCGGAAAAGCCGAGGCGGGCGTGGGCATGGCGGCTGCGCAGTTCTTCAAGCTCGTGCGCGGCGAAGTCGATTATCGCAATGCGTCCCCCCGCCCTGGCGACCCGCGCGGCCTCGGCCAGCACGGTGGCCGGGTCGAACGCATAGTGCAGCACTTGATGGAAAAGCACGGTATCGAAAATGCCATCGGCAAAGGGCAGGGCAGCGAAGTCGCCGTGCACCAGATTGACCTGATCGGCGGGCAGCGCCTGCAGGCGGGTGCGGGCAATGCGCAACATTTCCGGGCTTTTGTCCAGCCCGGTGACATGTGTCGCGCGCGCGGTGAAAAGTTCGGCCATGCGGCCGGTGCCCGTGCCAACATCCAACAATGTGCCGAGCGATCCGCCACCGAGCGCGGCTTCCAGCGCGGCTTCGACTGGCGCATCGGGCGCCTGGAGCAGGCGGAGCGTGTCCCAGTCTTCGGCGTGGCGGGCAAACCAGGCTTCGGCGCTGGCCGCGCGCGCGGCGCGGATCGCGGCGAGATGGCGGCGGTCTTCGGCGCAGCGTGCGGCGAACAGGCTGTCATCGGCCTCGCCCACGGCGAGAAGCCGCGCTGCGGCGGCCCCCAGCGGCGGGGCACGGTCTTCGCTTATCGCACTCTTGAGAAACACCCAGCTGCCTTCCTTGTGCCGCTCGGCCAGCCCAGCGTCGCACAGGATGCGGATATGGCGCGAGACTCGCGGCTGGCTTTGGCCCAGCACCTGTGCGAGTTCTCCCACCGCCAGTTCCATGGCGGCAAGCAGGCGCATGATGCGTAGCCGCGTAGGGTCAGCCAGCGCGCGCAGGAGAGGATCAATCCGCATGGTCATATCTGTTACAGCAACCCATATAAAGAATTCTTTATATGTGCGCAAGCGGACTATCAGCGGGTTTGCCTATGGGCCTCTTGCTCGCTAGAAGCCACGGCGCAGGTTCTGCCGCGATCCGCGTGGCGCTGCCCAACCGGATGGCCGCACCTGGCGGTGTGGCGCTTGTTTTGAAGGGTTCCGCATGATCAGATTTGCCTATGTCGCCATGGCTTCCGCCGCTGCCCTGATGCTCGCTGCCTGCGGCAACTCCGACAAGGCCAGCGAAGGCGCGACTGCCGAAAATGTCGAAATGCCAGCCGAAGAAGCAATGTCGGGCGTTGATGCCGGCGCGGCTCCCGCATCGGATGCCGCGGCTGCGCCGGGCGCTGAAGCTACGGTCGCCGCGAGCGATGCCGCCGCGGCGCCTGTTGCCGGCGCGAACGCTGCTGCTGAAAAGGCCACGGCTGACGCCGAAAAGAAGATGTGAACGGGCAGGGGAGGTGCGCCGCGCCTCCCCCGTTTGCACCGGCCCCATTGCGCCGGACTAATCTTCCCGGCATCAGGTCTCCATGGCCGATACGCTCAAGATCACCCTGGCGCAGCTAAACCAGTCGGTCGGCGATCTCGCCGGCAATGCCGCTGCGATGCTTTCGGCGCGCGCGCGGGCAGCAGGTTCTGACCTCATTGTTTTTCCCGAACTGCACCTGATCGGCTATCCGCCGGAAGACCTGATTCTAAAACCCGCGCTGATCCAGCGCGCTGCTGCCGAGCTCGAAAAGCTCGCCAAAGCAACCGTCAGCCCCGGCCCGGCCATGCTGGTGGGATCGGTCTTCGTGCGCGACGGCGCGCTGCACAACGGCGTTGCATTGCTCGATCAGGGCAAGATTGCCGCGGTCCGCTTCAAGCACGAGTTGCCGAACTACGGGGTATTCGACGAGCCTCGCGTCTTCTCCCCCGGGCCTTTGCCGGAGCCGATCGTGTTCAAGGGTACCATGATCGGCCTGCCGATTTGCGAGGACATCTGGCTGCCAGACGTTTGCAGGCACCTTGCGGATTTCGGCGCTGAGCTGTTCATCAGCGTAAACGGCAGCCCATACGAGATTGACAAGGACACGCTGCGCATCGACGGCGTCGCCAAGCGCCGGGCTGCATCGACCGGGCTGCCCCTTGCTTTCCTGAATCGGGTCGGCGGACAGGATGAACTGGTGTTCGACGGGGCGAGCTTCGTGGTCAACGGCGATGGCAGCGTACCGGTGCAGTTGAAGGACTGGGAAGAGCAGGAAGTCACCACGCACTGGACCAAGACCGCCAAGGGCTGGCGCTGCGACAAGGGCGAAGTGGCGGCGCTGGCCGACCATCCCGAGGATATCTATTCCGCGATGGTGCTGGCTCTGCGCGACTATGTGAACCGCAACAAGTTTCCCGGCGTGGTGCTGGGCCTTTCGGGCGGGATCGACAGTGCGATCTGCGCTGCGATCGCCGCCGATGCGCTGGGGCCGGAGCGGGTCTGGTGCGTGATGCTGCCCAGCCGCTTTACCGGTCAGCTCAGCCTCGATCTGGCGACCGAATGTGCGCGGATGATTGGTTGCCGTTATGACACGATCCCGATTGCCCCGGCGGTCGAGGCATTCGATGAAATGTTGGCCGGCAGCTTTGCCGACCGCGAGGTCGATATTACCGAGGAAAACGTCCAGAGCCGGATAAGGGGCGTCACGCTGATGGCGCTCTCCAACAAGTTCGGCCCGATGCTGTTGACCACTGGCAACAAGAGCGAAATGAGCGTCGGTTACGCGACGATCTATGGCGACATGGCGGGCGGCTACAACCCGCTGAAAGACGCCTACAAGATGACGGTGTTTGCGATTTCGCGCTGGCGCAATGCACACAGACCGAAGATCGGACTTGGCCCTGATGGCCCGGTGATGCCCGAAGGGATAATAACGCGGCCCCCATCGGCCGAACTTCGTCCCGATCAAAAGGACGAGGATTCGCTGCCGCCCTATGTAGTGCTCGATGGCATCCTGCTGGGCCTCGTCGAACATGAAAAGAGCGTCGAGCAACTGGTCGCCGAGGGCTTTGAGCGCGACACCGTGATCCGCATCGAGCGTCTGCTGCATCTGGCAGAATACAAACGGCGGCAGGCCCCGCCGGGGGTCAAGCTGGGCAGTCGCAACTTCGGGCGCGACCGGCGTTACCCGATCACCCATGCATTTCGCACCGCATGACTGTCACCCGGTTCGCCCCTTCGCCCACGGGCAATCTGCATGTTGGCAATGTCCGCACGGCTCTTCATAACTGGCTGCTGGCGAAGAAGAGCGGCGGGCGCTTCCTGCTGCGCATCGACGATACCGATCAGGCGCGCAGCCGGGAAGAATTCGTCGTAGGGATCAAGGCCGACCTCGAATGGCTGGGTCTGAACTGGGACGGTGAGGAGCGCCAGTCGGCTCGTTTCGATCTCTACGAGCGTGAATTTCAGCGGCTGGTCACTGCGGGCCGCGTCTATCGCTGCTACGAGAGCGCGCAGGAACTGGACCTCAAGCGGAAGGTTCAGCTTGGGCGCGGGCTGCCGCCGATTTATGACCGCGCCGCGCTGGGGCTGAGCGAGGTGGATCACGCAGCAAAAGCGGCTGCGGGCGAGGCGCCACACTGGCGCTTTCTACTCGACCACGACATTGCCATCGAATGGAGCGACGGCATCCGGGGGGCCCAGTATTTCGAGCCTGCCAAGATGAGCGACCCGGTGGTGCGCCGCGCCGAAGGCTCGTGGCTCTATCTTCTGCCCTCGGTGATTGACGACATTGCCATGGGGGTGACCGACGTGCTGCGCGGCGAGGATCACGTCTCGAATACCGCAACACAGGTCCAGATGTTCAACGCCCTTGGAGCAAAGCCCCCGCGCTTTGCCCATGAGGCGTTGCTGGTCGGCACCGAAGGCAAGCTGTCCAAGCGGCTCGGCTCGCTCGGCATGGCGGAACTGCGCGAAGCCGGCATCGAGCCTGAGGCGCTGATCACGCTGCTGGCGCGGCTGGGCACTGCCGATCCGGTCGATCCGGGGCTGGACGCCGCCGCCTTGGCGGCGAGCTTCGATCTCGCCCATTTCGGCCGTGCGCCCGCCCGGTTTGACGAGGCAGAACTACACCGGCTCAACGCTGCGGTCGTCCACCATTTGCCATTTGCGCGGGTGGAGCACCTGTTGCCAGCCGGGATGGGGGAAGCGGGCTGGCAGGCGATCCGGCCCAACCTCGCCCATATCGGCGAGGCGGCTGAATGGTGGCAGGTCGTCACCGGGCCGGTTTCGCCCCCGCCGTTCGAGGCGGAGGAAAGGGCATTCCTTGCCGTTGCGGCAGAAGTTCTCGGCAGCACAGGTGCCGATTGGGGCCTGCTTACCACCGCGCTCAAGGAGGCAACCGGCCGCAAAGGCAAGGCTCTGTTCCTGCCGGTGCGCCAGGCGCTGACCGGGCACGACCACGGCCCGGAAATGGCCGCGCTGCTGCCGCTGATCGGGCGTGATTCAGCAATCGAACGGCTTCAGGCCGCTGCCTCAGGCTGATTTGCGCGGCAGCATTTTCTGCGCGGTGTGTAGTGCCGCGGCAGTCAGCGCGCCAAGCACCAATCCGGCGAGTGCGGAGAGCACCGCATAAGTCAGCCAGCCCAAAAGGCCGCCAAGCGCGCCGGTTGCGAGCTCCACGGCGTGCTGCACGCCGTGCGCCCAGTCGGACGGACCATGCAGGCCGAGCTCGTGCGCACCGTGCAGGATTATCCCCCCGCCCACCCACAGCATCGCCAGCGTGCCCACGGTCGAAAGCAGGGCAAGCAACATCGGCATAGCGCGCAGCAACAGGCGGCCCAACTGACGCGAGGCAGCATTCGCGCGCTTTGACAGGTGGAGGCCGGCATCGTCCATCTTCACGATTGCCGCGACCGCGCCATAGACCAGCACGGTAATCACTACGGCCACCAGAGCAAGTATCAGCGCGCGTGAGAGCAGAGGCTGGTCGGCCACTTCGGCCAGCGCAATCGCGACAATTTCCGCCGAAAGTATGAAGTCGGTGCGGATCGCGCCTGAAATGCGTTCGCGCTCGAATTCCGCCATGTCAGTGATCGGGTCACCCAGCACTTCGCCGTGCTTGGCCGCGCCGAGTTTCTCCATCACCTTTTCGGCGCCTTCGTAGCACAGGAACAGCCCACCCAGCATCAGGATGGGGGTGATCGCTTGCGGCAGGAACACACTCAGCGCCAG
>JANLSP010000055.1:0-4955 GCA_031362485.1 Novosphingobium sp. | reverse complement strand
CGGGAACCGGCTGCAACGGCGTGATCAACATTTTCGTGTGGGGCTGCGCGCCGTGGGACAATAACAATGGTGCGCAGCACCCGGATTATAACAAGCGCCAGAGTACTGTTTCCGCCAAGCAGGCGCAGATCGTCGTTCGCGACGGCGCGCGCATGGCGCTGATCAACGGGCAATACTATCCACTGGTCGGCAATGATGGTGCCAGCCTCAGGGTTTGGGTGCGCAACTGATCGTGGGTTAAGGTGGGTACGCGACTGAGCGTGCCCCCTCAAGCCGCCGCCTTCACCTCAAAACTCCCCAGCCCGTAGTCTCCCTTGATCGTCGTGCGGTGGACAACCCGCTCTTCGACCGGGTTCGACCCGCAGGCCTCATGCAGCACACGCCAGTTGTCCCACAGCACCATGTCGGATTCGTGCCATTCGTGGTGATAGGGCTGGATCACCCGCATCGCCTCGTCCCAGATTTCGCCGAGCAACGCGAAGTCCTCTTCGCGGCGGCTGCCGGCGATGCCGCGCGCGCCGTAGGGGGTCATGTGGAATACCGGCTCGCCGGTTTCGCGGGTCCACAGGATCGGGTGGACCGAGCAGGGATCGTTCTTGGTAATCTCGTGCAGCGGGCTGGCGTGGTTGCGGATCACGCGGAAGTTCGCGGGAAGCCCGAAGCGCTGCTCGCCGTAGCGCAGATCAAGGTTGTAGAGCACGCTGAGCCCTTCAGCCTTCTTGCGGATCGCCGGGTCCATGTCGCGGTAGATCTGGATGCCGTCGGCGAAGCCGGTGCGCCCGCCGTCCTTGGCAATCTTGAGGCTGCGCAGCAGGCCGGCGCGGTTGAGCTCGTTGGTGTAGGCATGGTCGAAATGCCAGGGCTGCCAGGTGACCAGCTGCTTGCCGTCGATCTCGACCACACAGGCTTCCGGACCGGCCTTTATCTCGATCACGCCGAGCAGCTTGTCGGCATCGGCCCGCTCGACCGAGGCTACCGGGTGGTCTTTCAGCGGCCCGAACACCGTGGAAATCGCCACCTGCATTTCGGCGCTGGGCTCAACCCCTTCGAACACGATCACGCCGCGCTCGATGAACAGTCGGTTCAACTCGGCGCGGGTTGCCTCGTCCTTCAGCGCATCGAAGGTGACCCCTGAAACCCGCGAACCGAATGATAGATTCGCATCCAGTGGGTTGGTCGCAATTTTGGCCATGATTCTCTCCTGAGTTCAATTTTGTTATGGAATGACCCATTTCAACCCAAAGTCGGCGCTTTGACAAGCCGATTTGCACCCTTCCCTTTGTTTGCGCAGGGGCGCAAACAGCGCTGACGATGCCCGGAGAATCGCAAGAGGATGGCCCCGCCGCCCCCCGCCAGCAGGTCTTGCTGGTCACCGGCCTGCTCGGTGCCGGCAAATCGACCGCGCTCAAATTGCTGGAAGACATCGGCTGGGAAACCATCGACAATTTCCCCGTGCGCCTGCTTCCACGGCTGATCTCCACGCCAGACGGGCCGGAAAACGCAGTCCGCGCGCCATTGGCCATCGGTTTCGATTCGCGAACGCGAGGGTTCAATCCGCAGGTCGCCATCGATCTGGTCAAGCGCCTGTCTGCGCGGCCCGATCTGGAGTTGACCACGCTGTTTCTCGATTGCACCAGCGCCGAGCTCGAGCGCCGCTACAACGAGACCCGCCGCCGCCACCCGTTGGCGCAGGATATGCCGGTCGGCGCCGGCATCCGCGCCGAACGCGAAATTCTGGAGCCGCTGCGGCGCTGGGCGGACATAGTGATCGACACCAGCGCCTATTCGTCCAACGAACTGGGACAGGTGATGCGCGAGCGCTTTGCCGATGCAGCGGGCACCAAGACCACCGTGACCATCACCAGCTTCGGCTTTTCGCGCGGCATGCCGCCGCTTGCCGATCTGGTGTTCGATATGCGGTTTCTCGACAACCCCCACTGGGTGCCTGAGCTCAAGATGCTGACCGGGCTGGACCAGCCTGTCGCCGACCATGTGCGCCGCGATCCGGCCTGTGCCGAAGCCTTCGAACGCATCCGCGACCTGCTGCTGCTGTTGCTTCCGCGCTATGAAGCACAGGGCAAAGCTTATGTGAATATAGCCTTTGGCTGCACCGGCGGGCGCCATCGCTCAGTTTTCTTCGCCGAAGAGATCGCCGCGGCCTTGCGCAATTCCGGATATTCCCCCACATTGCTGCATCGCAACCTGGGCGCACGCGCGGCCGATCTGCTTGAAACGGGGCAGCAACGTTGAGGCGAAGCAAACCATTCCGGTTGCCTTTGCAGGGAATTCGGAGCGCAACAGCCCCATGATCGGATTGATTCTGGTTACCCACGGCAAACTCGCCGAGGAATTCGTGCACGCCATGCAGCATGTCGTCGGCCGCCAGGACGGCGTGGCGACGGTCTGTATCGGCCCCAACGACGACATGGAGCGTCGGCGGCGCGAGATCGCCGACAAGATCAAGGATGTCGACACTGGGCAGGGAGTCATCGTGCTGACTGACCTGTTCGGCGGAACACCCTCCAACCTCGCCATCTCGCTGATGAAGGCTGGCAAGATCGAAGTGATCGCGGGCATCAACTTGCCGATGTTGATCCGGCTCGCGAAGGCGCGTGGCAGTATGAGCGTGGGCGAGGCCGCTGTCGCGGCGCGCGATGCCGGGCGAAATTACATCACCATTGCTTCCGAATACCTCGGGCAGACCGCGTGAACGATCTCACGCAAATGGTTGAGATTGCCAACGAGCGCGGGTTGCATGCCCGCGCCAGCGCCAAATTCGTCAACATGGTGGCGATGATGCCGAATAGTCTGGCGGTGAAAGTCTGCAAGGACGGCGCCGAAGCTGGCGGCGGCTCGATTTTGGGTCTGATGATGTTGGGTGCCGCGAAGGGCGATACAATCGAGATAAGCGTCAGCGGCGAAGGCGCCGATGCGGCGCTAGCCAAACTCGTCGGGCTGGTCGTGGACCGTTTCGGCGAAGATTGAGCGTGTCCGCGCGCCGCACCATCACAGGCTTTTCCAACCCCACGGTAAAGTTTTTGCGCTCGCTACGCGACAAGAAGCACAGGAAGCGCGAAGGCAAGTTCCTGGCGGAAGGACTGCGCCTGTTGACCGATGCCCGCGAGGCTGGCCGCCTGCCCGAAATTCTTGTCAGGTCCGTTACCCGCGATCCGCACCCGTTGCTCGCCACCCTGGAGGCCGATGTTGCAGCAGCCGGTGGCGAGGTGATCGAAATGGACGAGGACCTGCTTGCCAAGATCACCGGTAAGGACAATCCGCAGGCCGTCTGCGGCATGTTTGCCGAATGGGACACCTCACTCAGCGCGATCAACCGGACCGCTGCGCCAATCTGGCTGGTGGCCCAGGACCTGCGCGATCCGGGCAATCTTGGCACGATGTTGCGCACCGGCGATGCGGTTGGCGCGGGCGGGCTGATCCTGATCGATCAGTGCGCCGATCCCTTCTCGGTAGAAGCGGTGCGCGCCAGCATGGGCGCGGTATTCACCCAGCGGATTGCTCTGGCCGACTGGGCGGAATTTATTGCCTGGCTGCGCGCGGGGGATGGCCAGCTGGTTGCCGCCTCGCTGCGCGATGCAAAGCCCTATCGCAATGCACGGTTCGCTGCGCCGTGCTTCCTGCTGGTCGGCAATGAATCCAGAGGCTTACCGCAGGACTATGAGGATGCATGCGATATGCGCGTGACCATTCCGATGCGTGGGTCCGCTGACAGCCTTAATGTGGCCATTGCCGGCGCGGTGCTGGCCTACGAGGCCCTGGCCAACATCGCAGCCGCGAAGTAGGCCCGGCCATGTCCCTGCCCCCTGACCGTCTGGAGCGCTTCGCCCGCCATATCGTGCTGCCCGAAGTGGGCGGCGCCGGGCAAGTCGCGCTTACCAGAGCGCATGTCGTGCTGATCGGCTGCGGCGGGATCGGATCACCCGCGCTGCAGTATCTCGCAGGCGCAGGCATCGGCCAGTTGACGCTAATCGACAGCGACGTGGTGGAAGCCTCGAACCTTCAGCGCCAAACGATCTTTACCACTGGCGATATTGGCATTGCGAAAGCCGAAGCCGCAGCGGCGTGGGTCCGCAAATTCGATCCTGCGCTTGCAGTCCGCGCAGTCACCGGGCGGGTGGACAAGGCCAATGCTGCACCGCTGATTGCCGGCGCCGATCTGGTGCTCGACGGCTGCGACAACTTTGCGACTCGGCTGGCAGTATCTGATGCCTGTGTTGCCTCTGGCATTCCCCTTACCAGCGCCGCGCTTGGGCGTTTTCAGGGACAATTCGCCAATTTCGCCGGGCATTTGTCAGGTCACGCCTGCTATCGCTGCTTCGTGGGCGATGCCTTCGATGCAGAAGACTGCGACACCTGCGCCGCCGATGGCGTTTTAGGGGCGATGGCGGGCATTGTCGGCAGCTTTGCTGCCATGGCGGCAATCCGGGTGCTGCTGGCTGGCCACGCAGCTTTTGGCGACCCGCAATGGGGCCAGTTGCAGCTTTTCGACGGGCTCACCCCGGCCTTGCGCACGATCCGCATCACCAAGGATCCGAAGTGCAGCGGCTGCAGCCGCTAAAATCCGGGGAGGTGCACCACTAAGCTTGACCACACGCCCGGCATAGCCAGCAAAATGATCTGGACGACAATAACGAGTGCGAACAGACCAGCCCCAATCTTGGTAGCCCAATGCAGGCGGCCCAATGTGCGCAAGTCCCAGATGATCAACGGCACGAACACCAGCCAGCACAGCGCCATATGGACAGCGTTCAGCAGCAAACTGGGAGGGAACAGTGGCAGGCGATGGATCGCCGGTTCGGTGAACATCAGCATGATCCCCAGCATCAGCCGCTTGTGTGCGGCCAAATCACGCCGGCTCTCGCGCCAGCTGAGCCCGAGCATGACGGCGAACGCAGGTATCGACACCAGCGGCACGGCGGACCAGGTCAGCGGATCTG
>JANLSP010000047.1:0-2735 GCA_031362485.1 Novosphingobium sp. | reverse complement strand
TGCGGCTGGCTGCGGCTCTGCGCGATGACACCAAAAACTTTTCGCTCGCCGATCGGCCCGAAGGCGGGGATTTCTTCGACCGCAATGGACTACTGTTCGCCTCGCTCGATGAAGTGAAGGAGACCACCCAGAAGTTGATTGACGCCCAGCCGCTGCTCGGCGGACTGGCGCTCGATTCGTCGTTACATGGCGTGGCGCAGGCGCTGGTGACTGCCGCGGGCGGCGCGGCGGATGATCCTGCCGACCCTGCCATGGCTCGGCTCGAACAGCCTCTCACCGGGCTCCACAAAGCCATTTCGGCACGGCTCGACGGCAAGTCTGCCTGGTTCTCCTGGCAGGAGCTGTTCGCCAGCAGCACCGGCGATCTCAAGCCGCAGCGACGCCAGGTGATCCTGGCCCAGCCGGTTTACGATTTCGGCGACTTGCAGCCGGCATCGCGCGGGGTAGCGGCAATTCGCGAGCACGCCGCGCGGCTCGGCATAGACCCGGCAAACGGTCTCAAGATCGGCATCACCGGTGACGCGCCGCTGGGAGACGAGGAGTTTGCCTCGATCGAGGAGAACATCGGGCTCGTCGGATTGCTCATGGCGGCGGCGATGCTGATTACCCTGTGGTTCGCCACACATAGCGCCAAGGCGACGGCAGCCATTGCGATCACCATAGTGGCCGGACTGGTAATCACGCTGGCAGGCGGGCTTGCGGCTGCAGGCTCGTTCAATGTCATTTCTATTGCATTCATTCCGCTGTTTGTCGGGCTCGGGGTTGATTTCGGCATTCAGGTCTCGGTGCGGTTCAATGCCGAACGCTGGGCTGGCGCCGGCCTGCAAGCGGCGCTTGAGCGCGCGGCCGTGGGCGTTGGCGCGCCAATCCTGCTCGCCGCAGCTGCCATCTGCCTCGCGCTGGTTGCCTTTCTGCCGACAGACTACGTCGGGCTGGCCGAACTCAGCATCATTTCGGCGTTCGGCATGGTGGTTGCGCTGGTGCTCAATCTGACCTTGCTGCCGGCTCTGCTCATGCTGTTCAGTCCCGCCGCGCCTGCCGCGCAGGTCGGCTTTGCTGGTGCTGCCCCGCTTGATCGCTGGCTGGAGCGTAACCGGCGCATGGTGCTCTGGGCATTCGTCGTTGCGATGCTGGTCTCGATTGCCTCGTTGCCGTTGGTGCGCTTCGATTTCAACCCGCTCAATTTGCGCGACCGCGATGGCCCGGCGATGCGCGCGCTCGCTGACCTGATTTCCGATCCGGCGCGCACGCCCAATTCGCTTTCGGTGCTGACTGCCAATCAGAACGAAGCACGCGCGCTCGCTGGACGGCTTGCCAAGCTGCCCGAAGTGGACGACGCCATCACGCTCGATAGCTTCGTTCCCGCCGGCCAGCCGGAAAAGCTGGCGCTGATCGAGGACGCTGCCTTCCTGCTCGATGCCACGATCAATCCATTTGATTTGGCGCCGCCAAGCGACGACGCCGCGACCGTGGCTGCGCTGGGCAATGCTTCGGCCGAGCTGCGACGGCTGGCAATGGCCGATGGCGGATCGCTGGGCAAGTCAGCGGGGCTGCTGGCCGGCACTTTCGATCGGCTGGCACAGGCTTCCCCGGACATGCGCAGCAAGGTTGGAACCATGCTGGTCCAGCCGCTCGGCATCACGCTCGACAAGTTGCGTTTGTCGCTTCAGGCCGCCCCTGTCAGCCGCGAGACATTGCCGCCTGAACTCGTCGCCGACTGGATCGCCAAGGATGGCCGCGCGATGGTCCAGCTGGTTCCGCGCGGCAACAGCGCCGACAATGAGGTTCTTGCCCGTTTTTCCGCAGCTGTGCGCAAGATCGCTCCCACTGCGACCGGCATGCCGGTTTCCACGCAGGAAGCCGCAAATACCATAAGTCGCGCTTTCATTCAGGCGGGTCTGCTGGCGCTGATCCTGGTCAGCCTGTTGCTTTATGCCGTGTTGCGCTCGTTGCGCGAAGTGGCCTTCACGCTCGCCCCGGTCGTGCTCTCGGGTTTTCTGACACTGGGCAGCTGCGTGGCGATCGGCCAGCCGCTCAATTTCGCCAATATCATCGCGTTTCCGCTGTTGTTCGGCGTCGGCGTGGCGTTTCACATCTATTTCGTCATGGCCTGGCGGCGCGGTGCGCGTGACTTGCTTCAGACCAGCCTCGCGCGCGCTGTGCTGTTCAGCGCGCTGGCTACCGGCAGTGCCTTCGGCGCGCTGTGGATTTCAAGCCACCCCGGCACCGCGAGCATGGGCCTGATCCTGATGATTTCGCTGGTCTGGACGCTGGTTTGCGCGCTCATTTTCGAGCCTGCCCTGCTGGGTCCCCCAGATCGCGAGCCCGAAGAGGGCCCGCTCGCGCCACTTTGATTTGTCGCCGCTAACCTGTTGGCAACCTGGCTTAGCTAGCTCTCTCCATGGAGGGCATCATGCGACACGAATCGATTCCCATTGAGGCGGCCGGTAGCCGGGCGGCGGCGCAGCGCGCGGAAGTCTCGCTGCTGTGCGAAGTGCGTCAGGGCTTCGATCCCTGGCGACTGGTGCGCCTAGAAGACATCTCGCAGAGCGGCTTCCGCATTGCCTGGCTGCCCGATGCCAGCCAAGTCAAACCACTTCGAATTCGCATCCCCGGCTTGCAGATGCTCACCGCCCAAATTCGCTGGCAGGAAGGCAAAGCCGTCGGCTGCGAATTTGCCGAACCGCTTCACATCGCGGTGTTCGAACATATCCTCCAGCAGGCCGGCAGCGCAG
>JANLSP010000235.1:0-16299 GCA_031362485.1 Novosphingobium sp. | reverse complement strand
AAAGGAACCACCTTCGTCAGTGAAGAGGCCCATCGATGGTTCGCTGGAGATCATCAGTTTCTGGAGACCTTCAATGGTCGGGTCTGGCGCGGTCAACATTGGTAGCAGAGGCGGCCGCGGCTGTACGAGCGCCGCAATGTGCTTCGACGCCTCGGCTGGCTTGTCCTTATATTTCCGCAGAATATCCTCTCTGGCTCGCTGATAGACCTCTCGCGCATCGTGATAGACCCGCTGATCCCGTTCGTATTGGTCATGGAGCGCAGCTTCACGAAGTCGGACCGGTCCCAGCGCAATCTTATCGGCCGCACTTTTCCGCTCGCCCGAGGCCGCCACCGTGATAATAAATAGAGATGACGGATGGCTGTCCTTCGTCGCGGGGTGGACGAGGTCAACATGCGCTTGGACTGCGAGCGCCATAGCAGCGAGAACTGACTGGCCTGCGATCGCATCGGGGCATTGCACCTTGTCGATGATCGCTTCGGCAGCGGCAGCGCCAACCTTACCTAGCGCCTTGACAGGGTAAGCCTTGGGTGGTGCTGTGTCGCGGCGAAGCGGAAGTGGCGGAGGCCTTTGGATCGGCTCGGCATTTTCGAATCCATCGTCAAAATCACTCATGATCTGTATCCTTTGATTTGATATCTTGAAGCTCGTCGCTGAAATCTTTGAAGCCCGGCTTGGGCCGCCAGATGCGCACCTCCCTCCCGCCCACGTCGAACATGTCGACGGCGCGTCGAGCGGCCCTTTCGCCGGCGGCGTCGTTGTCCGCGGCAATCGTCAGGCACCGGACCCAATCCGGGATGCCCATCAGGTGTAGAAAGCTGGCGCCACCTGCGACCCATACGGGTACGGGTTTCGTCAGCTCCTGGTATATGGCGAGGCCGTCTTCTAAGCCCTCGCAGATGATGAGCTGATCGCCGGTCGTTTGGCCCAGTCGGATGGCTCCGCCCCTTGGGTACCCAAAGGTTAGGCGCGGCTCAGGTACATCGAGCTTGGGACCGGTGGGGGTAAGGTAGGTGCGGTGCACAGCCACAAGGGAGCCGTCGAGGGCTCGTATGGGCCCAATAAGCACTGGGTGGCGCCCCCGCCCCTTGTAGGGAAGCACCGATGCCCGCAGACCGTCCCAGGCGTCGGT
This sequence comes from Novosphingobium sp., assembly GCA_031362485.1. Taxonomy (GTDB): domain Bacteria; phylum Pseudomonadota; class Alphaproteobacteria; order Sphingomonadales; family Sphingomonadaceae; genus Novosphingobium. Next base: position 15,167 of record JANLSP010000235.1, on the reverse strand, counting down.
AAGCCGCAATGACCTGCTTTGCAGGTACGTGGCGGCTGGCATACCGGCTAGGCCAGCCGCATCAGCATATTGCTTCTGAACCTTCGCCAGCTTGGCTGCCGAGATTAGCGGAACCGCAACAATAGCGGGGGTGGCCGTTATACCGGTTGCCATAGCGGCCCGCACCACGGGATCATTGGCGAGGACCTGGAATGCTGCTCGATAGTTGCCGCCGGTGAAGAGGTAGGCATAAAGCGATACCGCGTCCCGGCCACCTTCGCCGATGGCATGGTCCCGCCACCGGCCCGTCACCATATTGATTTGGAATGAACCGAGATTGCGGTCATCCCGTAGGGGATTGAGCGCAAAGTAAACGTCCCCCCTCTTTTCACCCGCTGGAAGCCACTGACGGATCAGTTCGGGCAGGACCGCCGACACGGCGGCTTTAACTTGGGCTGCGTTGCTAACTGACCGCCCGCTCATGGCTGGGCCTCCAGCAGCAAGCGGATGGACTCGACTTTGATTAACCTGCGTCTGCCAATTTTGATTGTTTCGAGCCGACCTTCATTGATGAGCGCGTATATCGACGTACGGCCTAGGCTAAGCGCCTTGGCTGCATCTGTGATGGATGTTGTAAACTGCATGTGTACCTCCGGGTGATTGCGCCAACATGCGTTGGCTGCCGGAGGTGTCAGTCATTTCGTCGCCCGCAGCGCGGGAACGAGGGGACGGCCTTAATTCCCCAAATTCCTTGCTTCCTCTTCTTGGAAGCGACCGTAGGCGAGTCGCAAATGCAGCCTCACCAATTTGGGATCAGGGCAGCGATTCCAAATCAGGGAGCACCAACTGCGGAATTCTTTCATCAATTCGGCCTCGGTTGGAACGGGTGAACGATCGCGGTATAGTCGTAGGCGACACACAACCTCATTTTCGAAATGCAACCAGTTGTATTGCGTTTTACGGGGCGCCGTGGTCGTCCGCTTAAGGCGCAGCGCAGGAGGGCAAAATGGATCGATGCCGCTAATCCCGTGCCGAATTAGCCAAGCCTTCGCGTCTTCTCCCAACACATAGACATTGCTGCCGTTGACCTCACTAGGAAACGTTTTCCCCTCGTCTAGGTCGAACATGATTCCGTCTAAAGCAAATCCACAGAGTTCTTTTTTCCAGTAGTCAGTCGCGATCTCACGAAATTGCCCGGATGATCCCACATGGGCGTACGCCGATAATTTCCCCTCAGAAAGATCGGCAATCATTATCTTATAACATTTGATCAGTGCATCCCTAACGGGCGCTTGCATGGCTGGGCGACTTTTGCCAGTGCCGCGCGTTGGCTGCCATTTATAGCCGAGGCACCGGCTGACCAGCGCATTGACCAAGTCGCTCATTTGAACCGTTACGTATGGAGGGGCAAAACCTATCGGGTTGAACCGGTGCCTTGCGACAGTTATCATTTCTCGGGTCTCCATCGCAAAACTCGTATGGTACCTATGCTGACGCCGTCGCTCGGCGCCACAACCTGCCCCCCTGCCCCCCACGTAATTACTTGGCGGAGTCGAGGTTGGTGGTTATGGTCGCAGTGAGAAATTAATTTCTGATTGACCGCCGAGATACGCCCTCAACTGCGACGCTTGGGGGCCTAATTGGGGGCCCTTTGAAAACCTCATTGAACAGGAATGGCGGAATTAAGGGACTTTGCGGCATTGATGGGGCGCACCTTACCTCCAGATTTTTGCGGCACGCTTGCGGACGTGGCGGAATGGTAGACGCCGGGGACTTAAAATCCCCTGAGCCTTGCTCGTGCGGGTTCGAGTCCCGCCGTCCGCACCAAATTGGGCACCGGTGGCCTCGGCCACGTTGCCAGTGAGGGATTCAGGCATGAATCAGGCGAGGATCGATCAGGCAGTCTTCGAGCTCGACCTCCATGGCTACACCGTGGTGCCTGACATCATTCCGCAAGCCGAGGCGCTACGGCTCGCCGAGGTGATCGACGAAGCGGATGCGCGGATAGGCGTGGACTATTCCTATGACAACGCCTTCGCGCGGCTCGTCGCCTGCGCGCCTGCGCTCGATCAGGGGCTCATGGCTCTGGTCGATCATCCGGCGATACTGCCAATCCTGGAACGCGTTCTGGGCGAAGATATCGTGCTGGGCAGCATGAATTGCCGGATTGTCAGGCCCGGCGACCCCGACCAGTTGCTGCATAGTGACATTCCGGCGGTCCACCGCCGCCTGACCGGGCCGCCGGTCATGCTGCAGGCGGTCTGGATGATAGACGGCTTTACCGCTGAAAAGGGTGCGACCCGGATTGTGCCCGGTTCACACCGCCACAGCGAAACCTATCCGCCGCAAGGCATGGACCTGCCGATCGTGATTCAGCCGGAAGGGCCGCCCGGCAGCGTGATGCTGTTCAACGGGCAGTGCTGGCATGGCGGCGGCGGCAACCAGAGCCGGGAACGCCGGCGTGCGATCTTTGGCCATTACCGCATCGGGCCATGGATGCGGCTCCAGACCGATCCGTCGCTGTTCATCGGCGAAGACCATTGGCAGGCGATGAGCCAGCGCCAGCGGGAACTGTTCCGCATGGAACACGGTATCGCCCAGCAGAATGCCGCTGACTATTACCCGGGCCAGATGCGCCCCAAGCGCTACGACTGACGATGCCGCCGCCCATGCCGCCGAGAGCAGGCGCTCAGGTCAGCCCGAAGAATTTCTCCGCGCAGCCGGCGATGATCCAGTCGCGCTCGGCATCGGGAACGCCCTTGAAATTCTGAGCGATCACTTTGTGCGAATGCGGGAACGTGGTTTCCGAATGGGGATAGTCGGATGACCACATGATGTTCTTGCAGCCGGGCTTGTGGCGCAGTTCGACGCCGACCGGATCGCTGATGAACGATGCATAGACGTTCTGGTCGAAGTAGAAGCTCGGCGGGTGCTTGATCTGGCACTCGGTCCAGTGACGCTGCATTTCCCAGGTCCGGTCCATGTATTCGCAGGCCCACGGGATCCAGCCCACGCCGCTTTCGATCAGCCCAAGGCGCAGCGCCGGGAAGCGGTCAAACACGCCCGAATAGAGCATGATGTTGACCGGTTCGAGCATCGCGGTCTTGCCCATCGGAATGTCGGGCAGGAAATTGGTCTTGTCCTTGAAGCGGCTGGTGCGCGCGCCGAGATGGAAGGTGATGGCAAGATCAAGCTCGACCGCCGCCGCCCAGATCGGGTCGAATTCCGGGTCGCGGTATTGGCGCGGGCCATTGGCATCGCCGGTCATTGCCTGCCACACCGCACCTTCCTTGGTGAACTGGCTGGCGGACTGGGGGAAGGCAGGCAGATTGACCGCGACATCGCCGCGGGCTTTCGCGGCGCGCATGCCCTTGACCGTCAGATCGACATCAATCGTGGTGAGGTAAGCGCAGGCATACATGCGGCCGTTGGAATCGGCGCAGAAGTCGGACTGCCAGCGGTTGAATGCCCCGAAACTGTCAAGATAGAGCTCCAGATTGCCCGAGCCGAGCGGCCCGCCGCCGAAGCACACGGCCTTGTCGATGCCGTCGCGGTCCATGTCGTCAAGCCGCGCGCCGACCATCCAGCCGCCGCTGCGCATGTCGGAGAGCTTCCCTGCGTTCTTGTATTTGTCGAAAGTTCGCCCTGCCTGACTCTGCATCAGGTTGACTGCGCGGCGCGCGCCTTCGAACACGATGAAATCAAACTCCCCCTCGCTCTCCACTTTCGGCGCGAGTTCGCGGTATTGCGGCGAGAGGTATTCGGCCCAGAAAGTCGGCGGCGGGGTGACGTGGACGTCGGCATCGACGACATAGTCGGCAACGCGGGGCTCCGCCTCAAAGGCGCGGTTAACGTCAAAATCGGCTTCCGCCATGGCACATCTCCGGTTGCTCGCCTTCAAGGCGTGCTTGGCAGCACTCTAGACCTGCTGAACATCTGGTCAATCCCAGCGCACGGGCGGGGACAGCCGGATTGGCAGGCTCGGCGAAGAAATGCCCGATTCGCCGCCATCCTCGTGGATCAAAACCACCCGCCCGACCCCCGGCGTCGCGACTACGCCAGTGACACTGTCGACCCACGCGTGGAGGATTTCCCTGGCGCGGGCCAGCGCATGGCCTTCGATTGCGGTATCGCTCGAGGCTTCGAGTTCCGCCTCGAGCCGCATGGCCCGGTCCGCAGCCGCAGCGACCGCGCCGGTCTTTTCACCCACGGTCATGCTGACGTTCCTGCCTGCGCCCTCATCGGCAGCCTGCGCAAGCGCTTGCCCGTCGCGGCGAACAGCGCGTTGGCGAGCGCCGGCGCGGCGGGCGGCAGGCCCGGCTCGCCAAGCCCGCCCATCGGTGCGTTGCTGGAGACGAATTCCACAGCGATCTCGGGCGTTTCGGCGAGGGTCAGCAGCGGATAGTCGTTGAAGCTCGATTGTACCACCGCGCCTTTGTCGATGGTGATTTCCTCATGGATTGCCGCCGAAAGCCCCATGACGATCCCGCCCATCACTTGCGCCTCGGCACCCCGGGGATTGACCACTTGCCCGCAATCGACCGCCGCCCAGACTTTCTCGACTTTCGGATAACCGTCTTCGCTCAGACTCGCCTGAACGACTTGCGCGCAAACCGTGCCGAAGCTCTCGACCACCGCGACCCCGCGCCCGGTCCCGGCCGGTAGCGGCGTGCCCCAGCCGGATGCCTTTGCCACCGCATCAAGAACGCGGTGCGCGCGCGAGTCCTTTGCCAGATGGGCCTTGCGGAAGGCGATCGGGTCTGCGCCGGCGGCATGGGCCAGTTCGTCGATAAAGCATTCGTTGAAGAAGCCGTGCTGCGAGGCCTCGACCGATCGCCACGAACCAATCAGCACATGCGTCTTGTGCTCGGCATGGGTATTTTCTGCCTCGGGCAGGTCATAAAGCAGCGGCGCGCCGGCCTCAAAGCCTTTGGCCTGGGCAAACGCACTGCGCCACGCCGCGATCCGGCCATCGGAGCCCACCGAGCTTTTGTAGCGAATGGAGCTTTGCGGACGATAGGTGCCCTGGCGCACTTCCTCTTCGCGCGGCCAGATCACTTTGACCGGGTGGGGGAAGTCCATCGCCAGCTTGACTGCCTGCCCGATAATTTCGATCTGCCCCGGCAGCTTGCGTCCGAAGCCGCCGCCCAGCAGCATCGGATGGAAAGTGACCGCGTCCGCGCCCAGACCCGAATGCGTCACCGCCTCGTGCTTGCTGCCGAGCGGATCCTGCAAGCCGCCCCACAGGTCAAGCTTGCCGTCGCTGTGATGCGCGGTGAGCGCGAAAGGCTCCATCATCGCGTGGTGAAGGAAAGGCGCGTGGTAAGCCGCCTCAACCAGTTTGCTGCCGGCTGGCGGAGCGAAGTCCTTGAGTTCTTCGGCGCAGAGCCGTTCCTGTTCGGCGAGCATGCCGGCGGTGGAAACCGAGCCTTTGCCTCCATCGGAAAACTGCGGCGTGAGCGCCCGCAGGCCCTTGAGCGCAGGCCAATAGCCGGTGGCGATGACTGCCACGGCATCATCCAATTGCACCACTTTCTCGACACCCTTGATCGCCATAGCTGGAGCAGGATCGACTTTGATCAGCTTCCCGCCGCGCACCGGCGCGGCCATCACGGTGGCAATCCGCATGCCCGGCAGCGTGAAGTCTATGCCGTATTGCGCGCTGCCATCTACCTTGCCCGGAATGTCAAAGCGCGGCGGCGATGTGCCGATGAGCGCAAAGTCTTTCGCCGCTTTCAGTTTCGGCTCTGCGGACAGCGTGCGCTCCGCTGCGGCCTTTGCCAGTTCACCGTAGCGCAACGAGCGGTTTGAGGTTGCATGGCTGACCACACCTGCCTTGGTCGTCAGTTCGCTGGCGGGAACCTTGAGCCGTGCTGCGGCCTCTTCGATCAGCGCCAGCCTGGTGGCTGCTGCCAGAATGCGCACGCCCTGCTGACCGGTGAAGCGCACAGCCGATGATCCGCCGGTAATCTGGTTCACCACATTGCGCGCCAGCAGCGACCAGACCGAGCCGGGAAGCGAAGTGACAAGGGCGGAGCCTTTTGCCACATCGGTGATGAAGCCCTTTGCCAGCCATGCGTTGCCGAATGCTGACTCCGCCGGGGCGGCTTCGACGGCCATCTTTGCCCAGTCGGCATCGAGTTCTTCCGCCGCCATCTGGGCGAGCGCCGTGGGCGTGCCGGTGCCCATGTCGATGTGCGGGGTCAGCAAAGTGATGCTGTCGTCGTCACCTATGCGCAACCAGGCGCCGAAGCTGCCGGCCTTTTCCCGCCGGCTCAGCGCGGCGGCATCGCGGCGCATGGCATGGTCGCCATACTGCAGCGCAAAAATTCCGCCGCCGACAACTGCCGCGCCGCCGATGAGAAAAGCCCTGCGCTTGAAACCCATCAGGCTTCTCCCGCCGCAGCGGCTTGGCCGGTCGCGGCCAGAATTGCCGCGCGGATGCGCGGATAGGTGCCGCAGCGGCACAGGTTGGTCATGGCCGCATCGACTTGCGCCGCACTGGGCCGTCCGGTTTCCTTGATTAGCGCCACAGCCGCCATGATCTGGCCCGACTGGCAATAGCCGCACTGCGGCACTTGCGCTTCGATCCACGCTTGCTGGACGGCGTGGAGCGTGCCGTCGGCCGCCTTAAGTCCCTCGATCGTGGTGATCGCCTTGCCCGCCGCATCGCCGAGCGGCACTGAACACGAGCGCGCGATCTCGCCGTCGATATGCACCGAACAAGCCCCGCAGGCGGCAATCCCGCAGCCAAACTTGGTGCCGGTCAGTCCGAGTTCTTCGCGCAGCACCCATAGCAAGGGGGTGTCGTCTTCGGCTTCAAGGACAACTGTCTTGCCGTTGACAGTCAGTGCAGTGGGCATGCAATCGCTCCATAACTACGGGGACACGCAACTACCGTGTCCCCGTTGGCAGCGCTAGTGTGCCCGATCAAAAATCGAGGTTGAATAGCTCGGCTGCATTGCGTTCAAGAATACGTTTGCGCGTCTCGTAGTCATAGCCGCCCAATTGCTCGACCAGCTTTTCCTGCACCCCGGGATAGAGCGAGGTCGGGTGTGGGAAATCGGTTTCAAACAGAACCCGGTCGATGCCGATTTCCTCGAGCATGTGCTGCGGCGCATAGGTTTCGAACCAGAACGAGACCCAGAAGTTCTTGGCGAAATATTCCTTGGGCCGCCGCTTGAGGCCGTTGGTCTCCATCGTGCGGAACTCGTCGCACTGGTGCTCGAGCATTTCGAGTACGAAGGGCACCCAGCCGATACCGCTTTCGATCATGCCGATCTTGAGGTCCTCATACTTGTCGAGGATGCCCGAGACCATGAAGTTGGCCATCTGCGCCGATGTGCCCATGGTGTGGATCATCGCATTGATCGGCAGCCGCTGGCTGAACTCGACATTGTCCCAGATCGCCGAGCCGGCATCGAGCGAGGAGTTGATGTGGAAATTGATCGGGGTTCCGGTCGAATTGCAGATGTCGAACACTTCCTCCCAGAACGGCGAGCACTTGTGATCGGGGCCGAGATAGCCCTGGACCAGGCGTTCGGGCCGGTCGGGCAGGGTGAAGCCCTTGACCCCCATGTCGAGCACCCGCCTGACTTCGGCGACCATCAGGTCCTTGTCCCAATAGGGCAGCGTCGCCATGCAGTTGATGCGCCCGCCCGACTCCTGCTGCCGTTCGGCGCAGGCGTCATTGAACCGCTGGATGACGTACATCGCCAGATCGACATCGCCCAGCGCCAGCAGCGATCCCGCCTGGGTCAGGCCGCCATTCTGAAAGCAGATCTGGGCCCAGATGCCCATCTTGTCCATTTCTTCGAGCCGCGGTCCCACCGAATAGGAGCCGGGATGGATCTCGTCATAGGTGCGGTGCGACAGCCTGCCGAGCAGCTTGTTGCGGTCCTTGGCGATGACATTGCCGCCCAGCGATCCGAAATCCTTGTCGCCGATCATCCAGTGGTCGAGTCCGTCGACGCGCACGACTCGCGGTGCGCGGTCGCGGAACTTCTCCGGAACGACTTTGAACAGGTCCGGTGGCTCGGTAAAATGGGTGTCGCAGTCGACAATCTTGATGCCGTTGAACAGGGCGTGGGTGCCCTGAATATAGCTGGCATGGTCGATTTCCTTGACGAAACCGCCCGGCGCATAGCCGTCCGCCAGCCAGTAGAATTTCGCGTCGTCCTCGCGCGCTTTGGCGAGCGAGATGCTCTTTGCGTCGGTTGCCATGATCGTCTCCCCGGCTTTGTAGCCTGTGCCTCATTGAACGCCTCGCGCACGCACGAGTCAAACGCATTTGCGCTTATCAGTTTCTGAAAACGGCCGTCTTGTTGCCGTTGAGGAACACGCGGTCCTGCAGGTGCCAGCGCCCGGCCTGCGCCAGCACCCGCCGTTCAATAACGCGGCGCTTGCGGACCAGTTCTTCCGGGTTTTCGGGCCTGTTTGTTCCCCCGGCCCGCGCGGTCAACTGTAAACTGTGCCGCATCCCCGCTTGCCCTTCGCGCGGCCCTGGGTCACACTGTCGGCCACGCGACTCATCGGCGGGCAGGTGTCGGCCAGTCGCAATAAAGATCCAGACAACGGGAGTAATAATATGGCCGACCTTTCCGCAATTTCGCTGACCCGTATCGATGGCGCCAGCGACAGCCTCGCAAACCATAAGGGCAAAGTCCTGCTGGTGGTCAATGTTGCCTCCAAATGCGGGTTGACCCCTCAGTATGAGGGGCTGGAAAAGCTCTATCAGGAGAAGAAAGACGCGGGCCTCGAAGTGTTGGGCTTTCCCGCCAACGATTTCGGCGCGCAGGAGCCGGGTACGCACGAGGAAATCACTGAGTTCTGCAAGGTCAATTATGGTGTGACATTTCCACTGTTTGCCAAGGCTGATGTCACCGGCGCAGACAAGCAGCCGCTCTATGCCGCGCTGACTGCCGCCATGCCCGATAAGGAAGGCCCGGCGGCAGAGTTCCGCGAACGGCTGAAGGGCTATGGTATGACCCCGACCGAGGATCCCGAAGTGCTGTGGAACTTCGAGAAATTCCTCATTGGCAAGGATGGCCAAGTCGCTGCGCGCTTTGCGCCGGGAACAGAACCGGGCGATCCGGCGTTACTCAAGGCGATCGACAAGGAACTGGCTAAGTAGGAGCACTAGGTGACCACCGGCACGGTGGGGGGGAAATATTACTCAGGGATCGGCGCCGGACTTGCCGAGCGTTACCGCGAAGTGGTCGCGTCGATCTATATTTACAACGAACACCGCGGCTATACCGCGCTGGACAGGGTCCTGTCGGCTGCGCAGGTCCGCTGCGCGGGCGATCCCGGTTTCATCGCCGCGATTGCCAGTCACAGGGCGGACGAGCGCAAGCACTATCTGATGTTCAAGCGCTGGTTCGAACTGCGCCGGCAGATGCCGCTCGCGGTGGATCGCAGCTATGGCCACATTGACCGCTTCATCCGGTTTGCTTTTGGCTGCGCCATAGATGAGCTCGATACGGCGGCGGTGATGGCAGACGATGCCGCCTTCGAGCGGCTCTGCCGGGTGATTGTTCTCACCGAACAGCGCGGGCTGCGTCAGGTCGAAGTGCTGCTGAGGCACCGCCTCATTCTTGCGGATCCCGCGATGAGGCGCATTTTCGAGGTGATCCACCGCGACGAGCCGGATCACTTCCTGCCCTACCTCGGCTGGCTGGAGCGCAGCGGCGGTCGCCAGTCCGATTGGCGCGAGCGGCTGGCGGACGCGGCGATCCACAAGGTGTTGCTGCTGGTTAAGTTGCCGGCGCTGTTCCTTGGCCGCGGCGCGAATAGAATTGCGGACTGGCCTGATGCCGGGGAGGCGGTTCAGGCTACCTGAATGTCGTACGTGAACCACGTGCCCGGGCCGTAATCATACAGTTGCACGCGCTGGTCGCTCACTTGTGCGGCATAGGCATGAGCTGACTTGCGGTCGTAGCCGGACACTTTGGTGCCATTGATGTCAATCGAGACGAAAGTCCGATCGCCAGCATCGAACAGCTCAGGCAGCGCGCCGCCGAACTGCACTGCGCGGTCGCCGTCATAGCCCTGCAACTGCCCTTTGCGCGCCTCTGCGGCGATCTGCAAATCTCGCCCTGAGGCGTGATCATGCAGGCCTGCAACCTTCTGTCCCGAGATAAAGGCATAGGCGGCTGCGGCGATCATGGCGCGGGTATGTGGATTCATCGCGCCACCTGGCATCGGCGGGGGGAAATTACAATCACGAAGACTTGGTTCGGACTAACCGTGGGCGGCCTAGACGATGCGGTCCGCATAAAGCAGGCGCCCACCTGACAGGTGCCACAGTGCTTCGTTGAAATCGGCCTGTGACATGGCGAAGCAGCCCTCGCTGCGACCGATCTTGCCCCAGTGCGCCGCCATGTCCGAGTTGACGTAAGCAGCCGGATGCATGACGATTGCCCGGCTCAGCGCGTTGCGATTGTCAGCGTCCATGCCTTCCAAGCGGATCGAAGTGCCGTATTTGCCCTTATACCACTCGCAGGTCAGATAGGCCCCGCGCGAGGTCGCTTCGGAGCCGGGCGTGTCCGAGAAGGACTTGAGCCAGCCGTCATGCTGCGGATCCGAACCACGCCCGTGAGCGACGAGGAACGATCGGATCAGCCCGCTCTCCATATTGACGAAGTGCAGGCGCGGGAGCGAGGAGGGCCGCGCGAAATCGGCAATCCCGACGATATCCCGGCGCCACAGCTTGGCACCCGCCCGGTCGCGCTCGCGCATGGCGATTTCGGCAAGCCGGCGCTGATAGCCCGGATCGAAAACCGGCGCGGCCGGCGGCGTGGCGGCAGGAACCGGGGTTGCAGCCGGCGCTCTACCGAAAGCGCGGTCGAATTCAGCAGCAAGGGGATCGGCAACAGACTGCGCCAGCGCACGGCCAGGAAGCGCGAGAAATGCGCCCGCACACAGACCTTGCCTGAGAACGTCACGCCGATGTACGACTCGTTTCACAGCCGAAACATAGCTTCGCGGATACAAATTTGCGAATTTTGCGGCCGATTTTGCGGCCAATTGCCCCATATCAGAGATACACCGAGCAATCGATCGGACCTTCCCGGCGGTTAACCATACCTTTGCACAGCGCCTTTGCCATGCGGGCGGCGCTGCGCTAGGGGCGCGCGATGGACGCCGAAACGGATAAAGAAATCCTCCCTCCCGCCGAGCAAGCCAAGCCGGCGAGGAGCCTGGGTCCTTTGCGCATGATCTGGCAGGCGGCGCTCGCTTATCCCGGCCGGATTGCCACGGCAGTGGCTGCCCTGGCAGTCACGGCTGCGGCGACGCTGGGTATTCCCTGGGGCTTCAGCCAGATCATCGACAAGGGTTTTGCTCGGGGCAGCGATCCGGCAACGATCGAGCATTGGTTCGTGATCCTGCTCGGCATTGTCATGGTGCTGGCGGCGGGAACGGCAGTGCGCTTCTATTCAGTCTCGTGGCTGGGCGAGCGCGTGGTCGCCGATATCCGTCTGGCGGTGCAGGCCAATCTCCTGCGGCTTGCTCCTGGCTTCTTCGAGGAAAACAGCCCCAAAGAAATCTCCAGCCGGATGACTGCGGACACCGCGCTGATCGAGCAGGTAGTTGGCACTACCGTTTCTGTCGCGCTGAGGAATGCAATCATGGCAGTGGGCGGGATTGGTTTCCTGTTCGCCCTCGCGCCCAAATTGACGCTCGGACTTGTCGTGGCCATCCCGGTGGTGATCGGCCCGATTGTCTGGTTCAGTCGGCGGCTGCGCAATGTGTCGAGGTCCAGCCAGGACCGGGTGGCCGATATCGGTGCGCTGGTTGCCGAAGTGCTCGGTGCGGTGAAGATCGTTCAGGCGTTCAACCAGGAAAAGCGCGAGGCGGACCGCTTTGCCGTCGCGGTTGAACGCAGCTTCGCCACCGCCAAGCGGCGGATAACCATCCGCGCAGCGATGACCGCGGTTGTCATGCTGTTGATCTTCGGCTCGCTGACGTTTCTGATGCGCGCAGGCGCGCTGGCTGTGGCCAACGGGGCCATTTCGGGCGGCACGATCGCCGCCTTCGTGTTGACCGGCGGGCTGGTTGCCGGTGCATTCGGCTCGCTCACCGAAGTCTATGGCGATCTGGTGCGCGGCGCAGGTGCAGCGAGCCGGCTCAACGAACTGCTTAACGAGAAACCCGACATCGCCCCGCCTGCGCGGCCCATTGCGCTGCCCGAGCCGGGGCGCGGCCAGCTGACATTCGAGCGTGTCACGTTCCGCTATCCCTCGCGGCCGGAAGTTGCGGCGCTGGCCGACTTTTCGCTGGCTATCGAGCCTGGCGAAACGGTTGCCATCGTCGGGCCTTCGGGAGCAGGAAAATCGACCCTGTTCCAGCTTGCCGAGCGGTTCTATGATCCGCAGGCCGGCGTGATCAAGCTCGACGGGGTGCCGCTGACCGCCGCCGATCCCGCCGACATCCGCCGCCGCTTTGCGCTGGTGCCACAGGAAGGCGTGTTGTTTGCCGCCGATGCGCGCGACAACTTGCGTTATGGCAACTGGCAGGCCGATGACGAAGCAATCTGGGCGGCGGCGCGCGCTGCCAACGCCGAAAGCTTCCTGCGCGAGCTGCCGCAAGGGCTGGACACCTTCCTCGGCGAGGACGGCGCGCGGCTTTCCGGCGGTCAGCGCCAGCGGGTCGCGATTGCGCGGGCGCTGCTGCGCGAGGCGCCGATCCTGCTGCTCGATGAGGCAACCAGCGCGCTCGATGCTGAAAGCGAGCGACTGGTTCAGGATGCACTCGACCGGTTGATGGCCAGCCGCACCACGCTGGTCATCGCCCACCGCCTTGCCACAGTGCGCGCAGCCGACCGCATCATCGTGCTCGACAAGGGCCGGATTGTCGAGGAAGGCACGCACGAGGCGCTCAGCCGTGCCGGCGGGCTCTATTCCCGGCTCGCCGCGCTGCAATTCGACGAACGGCCAATGCAGTCCGCCAAATAGTCTTCCCAGGCGGTCGGGAGGCATTTATGCCGGGGCTTTATGGGCGTCTGCCTCGCAAGACGCCCCCCATCTGACAGGAACCCAAATGCCATATCGCACTTTCCCGCTGATGGCTGTTTCGGCGCTGCTCGCGCTGAGCGCGGCGGCCGCGCATGCCCAGACAGCAACACCCCAGCCCGCATCAGCCCAGCCCGTGAGCGACTGGGGCAGCTTCGGCGTCGATACACGATTTATCGACCCCGCCGTCAAACCCGGCGACGATTTTGACCGCCACGTCAACGGCAAATGGCAAGACACGGCCCAATTGCCGGACGACAAAACCCGGATCAGCAATGCCTCGGACCTGAACGACCTTTCCGAAGCACGGCTGCGCGCTATCCTGGAAGGCCTGCCACAGCGCAAGTGGCCCGCCGGATCGCCCGAAGCGCGAATCTCTGCGCTCTATGGGGCATTCATGGACCAGGCCGGCATTGAGGCGCGCGGAATGGCCGCGGCCCGGCCCTATCTCGACCGGATCGCCGCAGTGCGCAGCCGCGAGAACCTGCTGGCGCTGTTCGCAGCGCCGGGCATGCCGACGCCACTCGAAATCGGGGTCAGCGCCGATGCGAAAGACAGCGGCCGCTATGCGGTCTATTACGGGCAAGGCGGTCTCGGCCTGCCCGACCGTGACTATTATCTGGTCGACAGCCCACGCAATCTGGAGATCCGGGCGAAATACACTGACTTGCTGGTCTTCCTGCTAGGCAAGGCCGGCCACGCTGATCCGCGCGCCGGGGCCGGCAGCGTGCTTGCGCTCGAAACCCGGCTCGCCCGCGCCACCTGGGACCGCACGCTTCGCCGCAATCGCGACCTGACTTACAACAAGCTGACGCTGGACGAGCTCGGCCAGCTTCCGTCCGGAGGCACCGCGCGCGCCCTGCTGGAAAAGCTGGGCGCGGGCTCGGCAGCGGCAGTGATCGTGCCGCATCTGCCGCCGAGCGAGGAAAAGCGGCTGGCGGCCAAGCTGACCCCTGCGCAGGCGGAGAAAGTCTCGGGCGGGCTGCCCGCCGCCGCGAAACTGATCGAGGAAGCGCCGCTTGCTGAATGGCAGGCCTGGATGACAACGCGCTTCCTGAGTGACAATGCCGCAGTCCTGCCGCAGGACATCGATGCCGCCAATTTCGCCTTCTATGGCACCGTGCTGAACGGCCAGGTGCAGCAGCGCCCGCGCTGGAAGCGCGGGATCAGCGCGGTTGAGAACCAGATCGGCGAACTGCTGGGTCAAATTTATGCCCAACGCTATTTCCCGCCGGCCAACCGCCGCGCGATGCAGCAACTGGTTGGCAACCTGCGCGGTGCCATGGCGGCAAATCTGGCCGAGCTGCCATGGATGGGTCCGGAAACCCGCCGCGAAGCGCTGGCCAAGCTCAACGCTTTCACCACCAAGATCGGCGCGCCGGTGCGCTACAAGCGCTATCAAGGCCTGGTCATTTCGGCCAGCGATCCCTTGGCCAACGGCATCGAGGCGATCCGCTGGGGAACCGACTTCCAGCTGGCGCGCATCGGCAAGCCGGTCGATCGCAGCGAGTGGTTCATGCTGCCGCAGACGGTCAATGCCTATTATTTCCCGCCCTACAACGAGATCGTCTTTCCGGCTGCCTTCCTGCAACCGCCGATGTTCAATCCGTCGGCCGACCCGGCCGTGAACTACGGCGCGATTGGCAGCGTGATCGGCCATGAACTCGGTCACGGCTTCGATGATCAGGGCTCGAAAGTGGACGGCGCGGGCAATCAGCGCGACTGGTGGAAGCCTGCTGACCGTGCCGCTTTCGAAGAGCTCACCGGCAAACTGGTCGAGCAGTATTCGGCCTTCTGTCCCTTCGATGAGGGCAAGACCTGCCTCAACGGCAAGCTGACGCTGGGCGAGAATATCGGTGATATCGGCGGGCTTTCCATGGCCTTGCGGGCCTATCAATTATCGCTGGGCGGCAAGAGTGCGCCGGTGCTGGGCGGTTATACCGGTGAGCAGCGCTTCTTCCTGTCATATGCCCAGCTCTGGCGCGCCAAATCGCGCGAGGCCAGTCTGCGCCAGCGGCTGGTGACCGGCCAGCATTCGCTGGAGAAATACCGGGTCAATGGGGTCGTGCGCAATTTCGATGCGTGGTACCGGGCATTCGACGTGAAGCCCGGCGACAAGCTCTACCTGCCGCCCGAGCAGCGGGTGCGCATCTGGTGATAAGCGGGGTCGGCAGG
>JANLSP010000234.1:0-1992 GCA_031362485.1 Novosphingobium sp. | reverse complement strand
GTTCGGCCCGGCAGGCAGCTTTGCCGCCGACATGCCTGCTGCCAGCCATGCCGCCTGCACCTCTGCGCCCAAGGTTGAACTCGTCGACATTGTCAGCACCTGGCAAGACGATGTCCGCGATGTGCTGGGCGCGATAAGGGTGCCGGTGCACTACCGACAGGGGGAATTCGACAAGTTGTGGATCGTCGACGGCGGTGAAGTGGCGGCCTTCGAGGCGGCACTGAGCAACTCCAGTCGCGTCGATGCGCGGCTGATACTCGGCACCGGACATTGCATGGATTTCCACCGTGTCGGCGCGGCAATCCACCTGCAGCAGCTGGGATTTGCGCTGCAATGTGCAGCTGAGGCATGATTTCCGTCTTTGCCATTATCGCATCCAGCTTTGTTACTCTGGGCACCGGCGGTGGCCCGATCCCCGATCCGCAACGGGCGCAACCGGCAAATCTGCTTGTCGATGGCGACGAGACCGTCCTGATCGATGTCGGAGACGGGGCTGCCGACCAGTTGGGCAAGGCAGGCATCAGGCTGGCCGAGGTCGATGCGCTGATTATCAGCCACCACCATTTCGATCACACCGGAGGGCTCTTCGCCTTGCTCGGCCGGCGCTACCAGACCCTTGCGCCCAGACCGCTTGCAATCTTTGGGCCGCCCGGAACAAAGCGCATTGTGGACGGATTGATTGCCGCGATGCAGCCCGCTGCCGACGTAGGTGCCGGAATTCCCGGCCGCCGACGTCAGGCGCCTGAAAACGTGGCGGTCGTGTCCGAGATAGCGGATGGCGCGCGGTTCTCGATCGGCCCGATCAAGGTTTCCGCTGTTTCCAACAGTCATTACAGTTTCGCAGCAGGCACCCCGGAAGCGAGCCGTTCCCAATCGCTATCGTTCCGTTTCGACCTCGCCGATCGCTCAATTGCCTATACCGGCGATACCGGACCGAGTCCTGCAGTCGAACAACTCGCGCGCAGTGCAGACCTGCTCGTCAGTGAAGTGATCGAACCCGAGGCGGCGATGGCCACGCTCAAACAAACCAATCCGCATATTCCTGAGTTCGTCCTCACAGGTTTGTCGCACCATTTTGTGGCACAGCACCTGACAGCGGAAGAAGTCGGCAAGCTCGCAAAGCGAGCGGGGGTTCGCAAGCTGGTGCTGACTCATAATGCACTGCAAGGCGCGGACGAGGACGATACGCGCAAGAGAATTGGCGCAAGTTACAATGGCGAGGTCGCAATTGCTCGCGACCTCGACCGGTTTTAGAGATTGCTCGGGTTAGATTCCGCCGAAGGCGATGCGCACTTCCGATCAGAACTTGAACGAGCCCCGCACGCCATAGGTTCGCGGCGCCGATTGGCCCGCGGTAAGGAACAGGGCCGTCGGATGCGTCGAGTTGAACAGCTGGATGCGGTTGCCCTCGATGTTGCGGACATAGGCGGCGATCGACCAGCCCTTGTCGGGCGAGCCGAAAGACACCTGGGCGTTGGTGATCCAGGTCGATCCGATGCGCTGCTCGGGAAGATATGCAAAGCCCAGGTTCCGGCCGCTCTTGTATTGCGTGTCGATGCTCAGCACTAGCTCATGGTCGCCGATCGGCACGGTCTGCTGGCCGGCAAGGTTGATCGTCCACCGGGGCGAATTGTAGGAGTCATTGCCCGCGCAATTGATGGTGTAGGGCGGCGTCGTCCCCGTGGCCGCGGCATTAAACGAGACCGCGCATCCGGTAAGCGGCGGGTTTCCGGCTCCTGCTGAATAGGTGAATACCTTCTGCTGGGCGTCGAGATACTGGATGTCCGCGCTGATCAGCGAGGTCGGCGTGAGCAGGAAGCGGGTTTCAACCTCGACACCCTTGATCTTCGATGCGCCGACGTTCTGCGTGCGGTTCGCGGTGCGGCCATTGATGTCCAGCCCTACGAAGTTGACCTGCTGGTTGGTATAGTCCCAGATGAAGCCCTCAATGTTGAGCTGCAGGCGATTGTCGAGGAAGCGGTTCTTCATCCC
>JANLSP010000005.1:0-4820 GCA_031362485.1 Novosphingobium sp. | reverse complement strand
TCGGGGTTTCGGCGCTGGACTGACCAGCACTGGGTTTCAGGGCATGATCGAGTTCGAAACCTTCACGGTCAACGCGGATGTGATTGAAGACCGTGTTCGACTTGACGCGATCAGCCTCGATGGCAGCGCGCTGTCGATCATGCTGACCCGCCGGCTGTGCGACCGCTTCCTCCCGCTGTTCGTGGGCGCGGTCGAGCAGGCCACACGCCCGGGCATTCCGCGCGAAATCGAACTGTCGATGGCCCAGCAACAATTGCGCCAGGAGCGCGAGGAAAACCCGCTGCCCGATGTGGTGCTGCCGGAAGCGGTCGCCGCGTGGCTGTGTCGCACGATTCACCTCGAAGGTCGCGGCGATGGTCTGTTCTGGACCTTGACCGACGAGGGCGATCATATCGCAGGCATGGCACTGTCCGGCGAGAGCCCGCGCGCCGTGCTCGAGGTATTCCTGCAGATGTATCGGCACCTGGAATGGGATGAGCAGGTCTTTCCCGTCTGGCTGCGCGACAGCCTGCCGGAAGACACCGCGCCGCGCACGCTGAACTGATCGTCGCGGCGATGCCCTAGTCGCCGGGGTGGACAAAGAAGCCATTGTCAGCGCCATCGGCGTCTGTAACCTTAGAGACACTTGATTCCGAGGGGATATCCCATGCTCAAATCCGCCGATGGTGCGCTGCGCGCCGTGCCGTTCCCGATCAACGATCCCGAGCGCATTCCGGTCCAGCGCTATTTCGACGAAGAGTTCTACAAGGCAGAGCTTGAGCATGTCTGGCCGCACGTCTGGCAGATGGCCTGCCGGCTGGAGCAGATTCCTGACGTGGGCGACTGGGTTGAATATTCCAATGTCGGCCACTCGGTGTTGATTGTGCGCACCGCATCAGGCGTGAAGGCATTTCACAATGCCTGCCGCCACCGCGGCGTGCCGATAGCGGGCGGTTATGGCAACGACGAGGGCAAGGTCGCCTCGGGCAATTGTGCCAGGTCGGGCTTTGTCTGCCCCTTCCATGGCTGGCGCTGGAACATGGATGGCGAGAATACGCTGGTTTATGGCAAGCACCTGTTTTCAGAACGCCAGCTGGAAGGCGAGGACATCAACCTCGTGCCCTGCCGCGTAGAGACTTGGGGCGGCTGTGCCTGGATCAACCTGGATGACGATGCCCCGTCGGTGCGGGAAACTTTCGGGCCATTGGCCGACCGGCTGGATGCCCACGGCATGGCCGACCTCAAGATGGAATGGTGGTATGGCACTGTGCTGCCGGCCAACTGGAAGGTGGCGATGGAGGCCTTCATGGAAGGCTACCACGTGCTTCAGACCCACCCGCAGCTGGGGCAAGCGCGCAGCGGCGCGCTGCGCGACACCTACGCGGCAGAGACTGGCCTCGTCGGCGATCCAAAGGAGAAGTCGCGAAGGAACCTGGTGCCGGGGGTTTCCACGCGCGACGTGATCGCGGCGCAGTTTCGCGGCATGGAGCAGCTGAGCGAAGGCATGGCCGGCATGGTCCATGCCAAGGAAGTGGAAATCATGCGCAGCCTGCTCGATGCGGAGCTGCCCGATGATCCGGCGCTGGCGGTGGGGGCATGGTTCGGCATGGTGCAGCAGAAAATTGTCGATGAGCTGCGCGCGCGCGGCGAGCCGATTCCCGATCTCAACAAGGTCGCGGTGTCAGATCCGGTCAACGCGGTGGAATTTCTCTTTCCGCATTTCTTCGTGCTGCCGGTGTTCTCGTCAATGTCGTCCTACCGCATCCGCCCGCTCGGCCCGGAATCATGCCTGTTCGAGATCTGGTCGCTGACCATGTATCCTGATGGCGCGGACTATTCCCCGCCGCTCGAGCCGACCATGCTGCCGTTCGACAGCCCTGAATTCCCGCCGATCCCGCGGCAGGATTATTCGAACATTCCGATCCAGCAGAAGGGCATGCACGCCAAGGGCTTCGAATTCATGCGGCTGGCCGGATCCATTGAAGGACTGATCAGCAATTATCAGCGGATCATCGACGGTTATCTTGCCGGGGTGCCGCAGGAAAAGCTGACCAAGGCGGTGAACCAGTTGGGCGGCAATTTCGACGGGCCGATTCTGGAGCTTGGGTTTTAGGGCGAATTGCGAAAAGGTGGGCTCTCGCTGCAACGCCGCTGGGCTCAATCTGCAGGCGGGCTAAAATCCGTCCAGCTCTGCCAATCGTCACTGACCTTGCGCTCGTCGATCAAGGTGCGCTGATAGCATTTTCCGTCGCGAAACCATTGCCAGGTGCGGGCACGGTTCTGGACGGCTTCATCGACCTGGATCATTTCGTAGAGGTAGATACCGGGCTCGTCCTTGCGGACCCAGTTTAGGCAGGTCGACAGATGGTTGTCATCGGGCTGCATCGCCGCTGCCCAGCCCTTGATCAGTTCATTGTCCCACCAGATTCGCCCATCGCGGTAATTGGCGGGAAATTCGCGCGTTTCGACGCGGCCGTCGGCCCAGAAATAATAGTTGGTCTGATGATAGTCCGACGGTTTGCCGTCTTCCAGGATGCGGCAGATCAACCGCGAACGATGGGCGTCGATGAGCTCGCCGGTCACGGCATCATAATAGCGATACCAGCCTTCCCAGACGCCTTCATTGCTCGCCAGCAGCGGCATGTTGTCCCTGATTTCCGGCGGTGTTGCCATAGTGGGTTCCTTTCAATCCAATGTGTTAGGTGCTGCTTCCCGCTTCGAAGCCGCGACTGAGCGGGGCACTGGCGAAAATCAGAATGTCCGTGATCAATCCCGCCTCATCCAGTTTGAAGAAGTTGGCGTTGTTCATGTTGGTCTGCTCGCCATCGTGTGCGGTCAGGTGAACGTCGAAATAAGCGCCGACGCCGCCGCTTTGCGGGTCGGCGCAGGCCACGTAATTGTGGAAGTTGACGACCGCGAACGTTTCAAGAAATTCGTTCAGATGAGTGCGCAAGGCATCGGCGCCGGAATATGTGAAGTTGCTGCTGGGAATGCGCATTTCGCAATTCTGCGTCATGCCGCGCATCACCCCGTCCAGGTCATGCGCGTTGAGCATCTCGAAATAATTGTCGATCGTGCTGGTGATCATTTGCTCGCGAGTCAGGGCCATTGGCGTCAAATCCTATTGTGTAACAATCTCGAAAAGACTGGCGGCGTCATCCATCCGGTCGAGGCGCGCGGTTGCATCGAACAGGGCGTCGGCGGATTGGTTCAACCCGCCCAATTCGAAACAGAACTGTGCCTTCTGGCGCTGGGCATCGCCGCTGAGCGCGTTGCCCGGCGAGCCCAGAGGCGTGACGATGTGGCGCTCGAACTTGCGGCCATCGTGCAGTTCCAACACGATGGTCTGCGGCGCCAAAGCGTTGGGGTCCGGATTGTCATCGAGCACGACATGGACCCGGTCAGCCCAGGCGCGCGCCGCATCGCTGGCAAAAGTCGCCGCAACGAAACGGCGCGGATCGATGACGCCGTGCTCGATCATTTGGGGCGCAACAAATTGCATGCACAGCCGCGCATATTCCGGGCTCATGCCGCTAGTTAACGGGCGTCCGACCAACAGGTTGATGAGCGGCGGGACGTGGGCGGTCAGCGACACCAGATCAGCCATGCAAAACTGCGCCTCGCGCTTGATGTCGATAATCGCGGTCAGCGCGGCTTGCGTCGCCCGGCCAGCCGGAAACGGCTTGTGCGCAAGTTCGGTCACTTTCCAAGGGGCGCCCCAGTTGCGGAACACCTCTTCGAGAGTTTCAGTGGTTTCAATGAGTTTGAAATAGCCGAATTTGCCGTCGATCACATCATGCGGCCCGCGCAGCCCGGCTTGCACCAGATCGGCGGCGGTCAGCGCGGCGCGCGCGGCAAACCCGATTTGCATCGCCAGCGCTTCCGACCCTTCCCAGTGTGCCTGCATCGT
Source organism: Novosphingobium sp. (assembly GCA_031362485.1). GTDB lineage: Bacteria > Pseudomonadota > Alphaproteobacteria > Sphingomonadales > Sphingomonadaceae > Novosphingobium. Next base: position 931 of record JANLSP010000005.1, on the reverse strand, counting down.
GCCGCCAACCTGACTGTAGGCCAGCCCCAGCAAATCAAGCATTTGCCCATGCGAAAACGCTCTGGCTCGGCCAATCGCCATGGCAGCGCCCATCAGCCCCGCCGTCGATGGGCGAAAGAAGCGCGGGCCGGTTGCTGCCGCTGAACCGAAAAAGACGGCTGTTTCAACGCCGGTGACGAATGCATTGATCAATTGCTCGCCACTGACCGGCTGCGTGCCTGAGCGGCTTTGGACTTCGCTGGCCAAGGCAGCAGTCGTTACGCATAGCGCAATAACCACCGAATGTTCGTGCAGCCCGTCCCATTCCAGACAGTGGATCTGGAAACCGTTGAGCAGGGCGGCATCATAGGGCGAGCAACGCAGGCCCGGTCGTCCCAATATGCCGCAATTGCCCGCTCCCTGGGCCAGCGCGGTCAAGATCCGCGCAGCGCCGCTTTGGCCCGAGCCCGCGACGCCGACCGCCAGGGTATCGGCCAGAAACATCTTCGCCGCTGCGACGGCCTCGCCGGGCAAGTCCGCGAATTCATGGGCCAGAACGAGATCAATGAGCCGAACGCTCGTCCGCGATGAATTGCGCGACTCTGGGGCCAATCCATGCAGGCTGGAGCGATCGGGGGACGGCGATGGCATGTGATGGCAATGCGTCCAATCGCGATCTGTGCGGCCTGACTTGCGCTAATTGGCCGCTCTTCGGATAAGGCCGCAGTCCGAAATTACGCCTCGGACATAAGGTTTGGCGACACCCTACCAGTATGGCCGCTCAAGCAGCGCACGGCGACGCTCGCGGATGATTGCCTCGCGCTGCTCAGACGTGACGCGCGGTGTGCCGGCGGGCAGCAGCCGCGCCACATCCGCGACTTTGACCTTGCGCACTTCGGGGATCGGCTGGCTGTCGCAGCCGGTCCAGCGGCCCTGGATCATGCCCTTGGGG
>JANLSP010000694.1:0-6237 GCA_031362485.1 Novosphingobium sp. | reverse complement strand
CACTTTCGCGCATCTCGGGATCATCGGGCCGTCCCGAGAGCATATAGTCCAGTGCTGGCTCGAGGCCACCGGTCCAGTCAATATCGTTCATTTTCCTGCTTCCATCTATTTGAGAAACTCGTAATACTATACAGCGGTGATCCTAAGTATTGGGATTAACAATGTTATTGAAGACAATATATATGACAAATAGGATTGATGATATTCTATTTTTATGAAAATATTAACGATATATTTAAAATATTTGAGGATTTTACTATGAAAGAATTACATCCCAAGTCCAATCGGTGGTTCGCCACCGCGCTTGAGATTGCGCAAGGCAGCGATCTTGGCGGCCGACAGATTGTGATCACCGGTCCATCGTCGGGGATCGGCGTGGAAACGGTGCGTGCCTTGGCTATGACTGGTGCCGATCTGGTGCTTGGCGCGCGTGACCCTGCCAAGGCACAGGCGGCGCTTGTCGACGTTCGTGCGTCCGGTGGCGGGACGATGACAGTGTTGCCGCTCGACCTGGCGGACCTCGCCACGGTCGATCGCTTCGCAAGCCAGGTCAGCGGTGCTGTTGATATACTGATCGCCAATGCCGGCATCTCCAAGACGCCCGATAGCCATCTGGCGAATGGCCTCGATGTGCGCTTTGCCACCAACCACCTCGGGCATTTCCATTTGGCCTGTCTGCTCAAACCGCAAATGGCGCAGCGTGGCGCGCGCCTGGTGGTCGTCAGTTCCGCGGCGCACAAGGCAATGCCGGTTCGCCTTGACGACCTGCAATGGACAAAGCGGCAGCACTTTGACGGAGCAGCCTACGCCGAATCGAAAACCGCCAACATCCTGTTTGCACAGGAAGCGACCCGGCGCTGGGCGTGTGAGGGCATCTTCGCCAACGCTGTGCTTCCCGGCACTGCACTCACCGGGCTGCAGCGCTTCCACGGCGAGGCGCTTAAACGGCAGATCGGCTTCATTCGAGAGGATGGATCGATCGACGCGATGGTAAAAACAGCCGGGCAGGCGGCGGCGACTTCGCTGTGGGCGGCGATTGCACCGGAACTTGCGGGCCGGGGCGGACTGGTGCTCGAGGATTGCGCCGCAGCCTCGCCAGCTGGCCCGGATACCCATGCCTGGACCGGTTACGATATGTCCGTCGCCGACACTGCAACCGCGCACGCCCTCTGGGAACATTCGCTTGTTTTGATCGAGCGCCTTGTCGGCGGAATTGAGCCCGTCAGGTAAATCAACCCAGTTGGCCTTACGAAGCGGCCGCTTGACGTCCGCATATCTGCACAACTTGCGCGGGTTGCCGACCAACGGTGGGGGCAATTCGCAGGTCACCGCAACTTGGCTGCCACTTCTTCGCCGAACCACTGGATATTCTCGATGTACTCGGAAACCGAGGGTGCCGGGACTGCCATCGTTGCCCAAGTAACGCCCACTTCCGCTAGCGCTCCATAAGCGTCGACTGCATGCGATGCCGACCCTGCATCGAACGGCACCAGCGCGGCTTCGTCCAGCCGCCCCATGCAGATCGTGAGCGGAGCGGTCCGACCGATTTCGTCGGCAATCTCGCGGGCATAAGCGAGTTTTTCCGACAGGTGAGCCACTGTCGAGAGTTCTTCGGTGCGTGCGGTTTTGGTAATCAGCCCCTTTGCCGGGAAGGGACACCAGCCATCGCAAAGTTCAACCGCTCTGCGGATGGCAGGCCGCGCATTGCCGCCGCCCCAAATCGGGATCCCGCCGTCGCGAGCCGGACGCGGCAAGACAAGGGCATCGCGCGCAGTGAAGCGAGGCCCCTCGTGCGCCACCGGCAGCCCGGTGAATGCTTGGCGCATCACCCGGATCGATTCGTCGGTAATTGCGCCGCGATCTTCAAACGCGACGCCGACTGCGGCATATTCGGGCTTCAGGTAGCCCGTGCCGATCCCCATGATGAAGCGCCCGCCGGACAAGGCATCGAGTGAAGCTGCGGCCTTGGCGACAATGAAGGGATTGCGATAGGCGAGGACGAGAATGTGGGTGTGAAGGTGTATCTTCGAGCTAGCCGATGCAGCCACGGTGAGCGCGACAAACGGGTCGAGCGTCGCGTGGCCTCCGCCGTCCACCCAGCGCGCGCTGGGTGCCGGGTGATCGGTAACGAAAATGCCATCGATTCCCGTATGTTCGGCGGCACCGACCATGCGCGAAATCGCATCGAGCGTTTGAAATTCGCCGGGCGATGGCTCATCGAGGGGTAGCGAGCAGGAAAATTGCATAGTCGTTCCTTGGAGCCTGAAGGCGTCACAGGTCCCAGATGAGCGGCAACGAGAGCGGGCCGATGATCCCCGAGCAGAACGAATCGATCCGGGCATCTGGTGCGACAACGAACCGCGGCAGGATCGCCAGCGCCTCTTCCATCGCGATGCGCATTTCCCGCCGTGCAAGGTGAATGCCGATGCACAGATGCGGCCCGTAGCCGAAACTGACATGGCGGGGCTTGCGTGCAAAATCGACGACTTCGGGGTAGGGGAAGGCTGCCGGATCATTCGCGGCAAGGTGGGTGGGCATCATGACCAGATCCCACTGCTTGAACTCGACGTCGCCGATGCGGGTATCCTTGCTGCACAGTCGCATGGTCGTCACGGCTGCGTAAGCGCGCATCATCTCGTCGATCGCATCAGGAATCGCGCCGGGATTGGCGCGAAGATAGTCCTGGTCTTGGGGATTTTCGGCCAGGTGACGAAAATGGTTCGACATGTTGGTCGAAACCGTATCGAGCCCGCCAACGAACAGGTTAAAGCAGAAACCGGTGAGCTCATCGTCGGTCAGTTTGCGGCCATCGATCTCACTGTTGACCGCCAGCGAGATCAGATCGCTGCGCGGATTGAGGCGGCGATCGGCACATTGTTCGGCCAGATAGTCAGTGATCTTCTGGAGCGCAGCGGCCACGGGCTCAGGAGATGATGAGCGCAAAATGGCGTGTTCCCACTCCAGAAATGTAGCCATGTCCTCTTGGGGCAGCCCCATCAGTTCGAGGAAAACGCGGATCGGAAACTCGAATGCGAAATCGGAGACAAAATCGCATTCGCCGCGCGGCCGCAGTTGGAGCAGCCGGGACCGCGCGAAGTGGCGCATTTGGTCATCGAGCTGAGCTATATGCTTGGGCGCGAACATCGGGTTGAGCAGCATGCGGTAACGCGAGTGGAGCGGCGGATCGGCCTCGTGGGGGATCGAATACCACTCCTGCCCGATCATCTGGGCGAACTGCGAGGTTCCGCGGACGGTAAAATGTTCAGTGTCCTGATAGATTTGCTGCATTTCGGCCTGGGTTCGTGGAACCCAGGCCCCCGGCAGCATGGGGTGTACGTCCTCGGCCCAGAAAATGGGAGGATAGGTATGAATTTCGGGGATCAGCGTGCGCGGCAATACTGACACCGTCGCTCCGCGCAATTTGAAGGGATAGGGGCGAACCAGCGATTCTGGCACGTGCCCCGGGCGCTTTGCCGGCGACGATTGAATAGCCGTTTCGGTTGCCTCTGGCATGTCAGTCTCCTTGATAAACGGAATTGCTGCGAACCGCGCGGCAGGTCAAATGGGCCGCAAGAGTCACCATAGCTGGCGCTGCTGCCAGCCGCCCTGCCGCTTGCGCAGGCTTTGCAGCCGCTCATCCGCAGCGATCCGCGCGGTGCCGGAAGGCAGGGAATCGAAAGCCTGATCGGCGCGAAGCATGGTAATGGTGAATTCCGGAGCGACCGGCGAACCGGACGTGCGAAACTGCATGGCCCCCGCGAGATAACCCAGCGTGTCCATCCAGTTGGGAGTGCCGGGATCTTCGGCCGCGATGACTACCCGCAAAACACCGTCCGGGTCGAGCACCGCTTGCGCCGTGTTAAGGCTCGTCGCTGAGTTCATCCAGTCGAGCGTGACCAGCATTCCATCGGTAAGCGACCATGAAAAGTAGTCGCTGTCGGCGGGCATCCGACATTCGACCAGCAGGCACGCGCCCGGCTCGAGCGCGAACAGGCCTTCGTGATAGAACTGAAGGGGCATGGCACCAGCCGCACCATAATCGACCTGCTTGAGCTGATTGACGAAACCTTGCTGGACCAGCTCGTCGACGTGGCGAACACCGTATTCAATCGTCCGTTCGACGCGCATCGCCAGACCGGCAAGCCGGCGTTCGAACTGTCCAGGTCCGTCGCTCCGTAGGCGGGCCGGGTCGAGACGCAGGATCGCGATGCGCACCGGTCGATCTTCGCCCCAGCGGTCGGACACTTCGCGCAGCCACAGGCTTTCGGTGTCGCTTGTCAGTTGCCACCAGTCGCCGCGATGATTGACGGGCCGTTTGGCACTCAAGATCACGTCGAAATCACCGCCAGGCGTGCGCGCCACTTGCGAAAGGTCATACAGTTTGGCACCCGACATAGCCTGAGTGAAGGCCATCAACGTGGCATCGCGGGCACTGCCGCGCTCGCCGATCAGCCGGTATGTGCCCGCCGGATCGATTGGTGCTCGCCGGTACACCGTGTCCGGGTTGGGCGATCCGAGCCGCTGATAGTAGCCGGTGCACGGGATGAAAGCAGGCTGTTCGGCGGAAACCGCGATCTGATTGAGGTATCCATCCATCAGCGCACCCAGCATCGAGGTGTAAACTTCGCTGGGTGCGACTGCGTGCGGGCGCGCCTGCATCTCGGCCGCGAGCCGGTCGCCTGCCCGGGCGAGCGCGCCAAGTGCGGCGGACCATGCCGATGTGCTCCCGCTCTCGGTCATGCGGCCGCAGCCTGTTCGGAAGGGATGGCGAACCGTTCGGTGTAAAACGCGAAAGTCTCGGCGAGTTCGCCGGCATCCAGTCCATAATCCGCCAGTGAATAGCTATGGCGGCCGCGCTTGCCGGGGGGGTTGTCCTGGCGCCAGCTGCGAATGGCATGTTCGAAACCGGGGGTAGTTGGAATCCCGAGCACGTCGAGCGCCTGCGCCATGGCGACGTCGGGCCGTTCCACCGCCGTCTGGTAAGCGACATGCGCCATACGCTCGCCGTGCCGATCGTCAAAATCGATGAGCCGGCGCAGATAGACCAGCAACATGTCTTTCATCTGTTGCCCCACTTCGTGCGGATCGACCTCGGTGGACATGCTGCTGCGCAAGATCGTCGTAAGGCTGCAATTCGAAGCGAGTGCTTGGATCGGGTCCCGATGTGTCACTACGAATCGGGCATCCGGATGGACGGTAAGGATCTCGTCAAGCGCAACCAGATGGCATGGCCACTTGAGGACCCAGCGTCTGGGCTCGGTGCGCCATTGAAGCAATTGCAACGCCAGCTTGTGGTGCTCGTAAGCTGGCAATAGCATGTCGCGTTCGAGGCAGGCCGCAAAAAAGCTCGGCACGCGGAACGGCCAAAAATAGCCCACGTTAGCGAATGACTGGTCGATCAGTTCGAGGCATTCCTCCGGGCCATCGGCATCGCTCAGGTGGATCTGGGCGATCTTTGCCCCGGTCGGATCTGCAAGCCGCACCGCTTTCTGGTCAGCGCAGCGCTGGATCCGCGCATTCACGGTTTCAGGCGCAAAGCCTGGCGGCGGGCAGGGGCGATCACCCTCCCAATAGCGGAGCATCCGCATCGTGGGCTCGGGATCGAACAGATATTGGAAATAGGTTGTTCCAGAGCGCGGTAATCCCGTCAGGAACACCGGCTGTTCGATCTGCTCGTCGCGAATTTCGGGATAGCGGGCAACCCAGTCGTCGATCTCCAACCGGTTGCGCATTCCCGAGGCGAGCTGTGCGCATACCCCTGGCACGGCTCCGGGCGAAAGGCGCGCCTCCTCATTCAAACAATCAACCAGAAGATCGAGGTTGGCGCGGAAGCGCTCCGGTTCGGGATTCGCGATATCCGCACCTGCGATGGCCTTCTCAACGATCATAGCCGAGTTCAGTTTGGTCACTTCGGTCTCCTCTCGATCCGGCGAACTGTTTCAAAAGAACAGGGCAAGCGCGCGCATTTCCACACTGCCGCGTGCGGGCGTTCCGGGCGGACAAGTGGGATCGGAGAAGGCCGAGTGCGCGACCTGATGCGGGCGCTCAGGATTGCTGTCGAAAGTGATGAACACCAGAACTTCGTCTGGCGTCATGTCGCGAAAATAGCACCAGCGGTGCCCCGCGTCGCAAAGATAACCGGTGGTCTCGAAGACGAACGGATCGGTCGTGCGCGTTTCAGTGTGCGCCAGAACGGGCACTCGATGCGCGTCGTCCAGCGACCTTGCGTCACAGACG
>JANLSP010000226.1:0-1548 GCA_031362485.1 Novosphingobium sp. | reverse complement strand
GAATGAGCACGCCCCATCAGGCAACGGCGGTCATGATTGGCGGGCGCGGCCTGATGATCGAAGGCGCTGCCGGCGCGGGAAAATCCAGCCTCGCGCTGGCGCTGATCGACCGGGGGGCCGTGCTGATCGGCGACGATTCGCTGATGCTGGAAACCCAGGGTGCTCGGCTTATCGCCCGGTCTCATCCAAACACGCGCGGCCTGCTGGAAGTTCGCGGGCTTGGCCTGCTGCCGTTCCCGGTCTGCGAGGCCGCACCCGTGGCGCTGGTCCTGCGCCTTGCCGCAGATGCACCGCGCTATGTCGAAGCTGCGCAGACCACCCAGCGCGGTGGCATCGATCTGCCGCTGGTTGTGCTGAGCCCCGCGAGCCCATCCTTGCACCTCGCCGCCGAACTGGCGCTGGAGCGGTTCGGCCTGGCCATGCCCATATGAAATTGCTCTTTGATCCATGCAGGATCATATAGTTGATTAACCGCTTGCCATTGCGCGCCCGACGCGTTTCAAGGTGGCTCAAGCGTGCAAAGCGCGAGGGGAGAGATTGATGCACAGGAATCTATCGGGATTGGTCGCGACCGCTGGGCTCGCGCTGCTGCTTGCTGGATGCAACCAGGGCCCTGCCCCACAGAGCGAGGCTGGCGTCGGTACAGCAGAAAACTGGACCGCGCCCCAAGGCGGCGCTGACGAAGCGGGTTACAGTCGCCTCGCAGAACTCACCCCGGGCAATGTCGACAAACTGGGCCTCGCCTGGTCGATGGACCTGCCCGAAGAAGTGACCCTGGAATCGACCCCGTTGCAGGTCGACGGAACGCTTTATTTCGCGGGCGGCTACGCTGAAGTCTATGCGGTCGAAGCGGTGTCCGGCAAGTTGCTGTGGAAATTCGATCCCGAAACCTGGAAGCGCCGGCCGGACAAGTTCCACTTCGGCTCCAATCGCGGAATTGCATACGAGAACGGCAAGATCTTCACGGTCGAGATGGACGGCACGGTCAATGCGCTCGACGCAAAGACCGGCAAGGTCCTCTGGGCATCGCCGTCGATCCCGGAAGGCCCGGCCTTCATGTTCTCCAACAGTTCGGGCGCGCCCCGCACGATGAACGGCAAGGTGATCATCGGCAACGGCGGCGCGGATGCCGGCGCGCGCGGCTTCGTCACTGCTTTTGATGCCGAGACCGGCAAGCAGTTGTGGCGCTTTTTCACGGTCCCCGGCAGCCCCGAACAGAATGCGGCAGATCCGGCGCTGGAAGCGGCGGCAAAGACCTGGAGCCCCGATTTCTGGAAGAACGCCGGTGGCGGCGGCACTGTGTGGAACGGCATGACATTCGATGCAGAGGCAAACCGCATCTACATCGGCGTCGGCAACGGCGGCCCTTACGATCCTGAAAAGCGCGATCCGGGTGGCAAGAACAATGGGGGCGGCGACAACCTCTATCTTTCCAGCATCGTTGCACTCGATGCCAATACCGGCAAATATCTGTGGCACTATCAGGAAAGCCCGCGCGACGCCTGGGACTACAAGGCCGCGCCCAACATGGTGCTCGCCACGCTTGAT
>JANLSP010000659.1:0-1688 GCA_031362485.1 Novosphingobium sp. | reverse complement strand
GCTCGCGGCCGAAATGACCCGCGCGCCGATCCCCGAGCCCGGCCGATGGAAACTGCCCATCGTACGCCCTGCCCCCGCAGCCGCGCCGCTGAGCGAACCAGGCTGGCATGTCGGCGAAGAGTCCTCGGTACGATTTTTGCGCCACATCGCGACGGGGCTGGATGAAATTATCTGCCCCGACGCCCCGAGCCTCAACTCGGTTCGCGCCGTGCTCGGCGCCGATGCACCGCCCGTCCGCATCGATGCCGAAGCCATTGCCGATGCGGACCTGTCAGGACTGATCGAAGCCGCGGTGCTTGGGGAGTTCCCCATCGCAAATGGCACCTTGTCGCTCGAGCGGACCCGCGCGATGACGATGATCGACATAGACGGCGCCGGCGATCCGCTGGCGCTCAACATATCCGCTGCGCGGGAGATCGGCCGGCTGCTGCGCCTGCTCGACATCGGCGGCCCGGTGGGAGTTGATTTCGTCACCCTGGAAGACCGCAAGGCGCGCGCGGCAGTCGATGCAGCCCTTGGCGAGGCCTGCGAGCCCCTGGGGCCGCACAGGCGCACCGCGATGAACGGCTTCGGCTTTGCCCAGCTTGTCCGCCCGCGCAGGGGCCCGTCGATCCCGGAACTGCTGTGCACCACCACGCCCGGCCGCCTTTCGCTCGAAAGCCGGGCCATTGCCCTGCTGCGCGAGACAGGGCGCGCGCAAGGGCATGGTCGCCGACGGCTCATCGCACCGCCAGCCGTGATCGATCTTGTCAGGCAGTGGTCCGAGGAATTGGAGGCGCTGCAAAAATCACTGGGGACCGGCATCGAACTGGTCGCCGATCCTGCGGCAATCGGCTATGGGCATGTCCATGTCAGCCAGTCCTAGACGCGCACTTTGCCCGATTTGCCGCAAGGCCCGCCAGGCCGAGCATGCGCCGTTCTGTTCGGCCCGCTGCCGCGACCGCGATCTCGTCCGCTGGCTGGACGATGGCTACGCCCTGCCCGGCCCGGCAGTTGAGACCGAGGTACCCGAAGAAGAATGATTCTGCCTTGCCAAGCCCCTCTGGCTTCGCCATAGGCCCGGCTCATTCGCTCGCCGGTGCCCCCTGATGATTGTGGGTTCCTCCGTCGCGGCAGCGATGCCCGGGTAGCTCAGTTGGTAGAGCACATGACTGAAAATCATGGTGTCGGCGGTTCGATTCCGTCCCCGGGCACCATTCTCGACCGAAGCCGCTGAGGCCTCAGCCTGCCATTCAGCAGCGGTTCCAGGGGATGCTGGTCGGTCATGGCTCTGGGTATGGCTCATCTGCTTGCAGACATTGCATTTTTACCCGAACCTCTGCCGTACGACCCTACCCCAGTCTGTCGAACAGCATTCGCCGGATACGCCCGATGGGAGGTCATGGCGCCGCGCCGCGTCGTGGTGAGCGGTCGGATCTGTTACTCACCTGATCGAAATCAAGAAAAAGGCGGCCCGAAAGCCGCCTTGATCAAAACCACACGCTCGCCGTGAAAGCTCAGGGGCTGCTTGAACCGCTCACTGCCAAAGCAACGATGCCGCCAGCCAGGACAACACCGCCGACAATTAGCCCGGCGCCAATACCGCCGCCAGCGCCCGCAGCGCCAAGCGGAGCGTCAGCGCAAGTGCGACGCAGGAGAAGCGAAGCGAGTGCCGATTCGGCTGAACCACCCTGACTGCGCGGACCGGT
>JANLSP010000650.1:0-2279 GCA_031362485.1 Novosphingobium sp. | reverse complement strand
CGAAAGCGGCATGTTGAAATTGTAGGTGAAAACCGCGAAGGCGAGCCCGGTCACGGCGAAGATCGCCCAGGGGTGAAGCGACCAGTCGAAAATCGTCGCTGCCATGGCCAGGCTCCGTGCTGCTGCCGGATCGCCCACTGCACCACCTAGCGGCGCCCCCGCCCCACCCGCCAACGAATTGGTGAAATGGGTTACCGGTTCGCCCACGCCATAGAACACCAGCCCTATGCCCATGCCCGCGCCAAACAGCATGGAAAACCACGACAGGCGCGAATAGTCCGGGGTCGCGCCCTTACCGCCAAGCCTGATCCTGCCTAGCGGCGAGAGTGCAGTAATCACGCAAAACAGCAGCAGCAGGTTTCCCGCCGACATCAGGAACCAGTCGAAATGCGATACCACGCCGCCGCGCATCGCCGCAAAAAAGCCGGACGAGGAGGTCGGCGCAACCACACTGTACAGAATTACCGCGACCGAAATCAGCACAGTTGGCAGGAAGACCGCAGGATTGACGATCATCCCGCCCCAATTGCGGTTCGATTTGCCATAATCCCCGGAATCTATGTCTTTCGCCCAATCCGCCATAAGTTCCCGTCCCCACATTTTCCGCTAGTCTGCCGCCGCTTCCAGAGCTGCTTTGAGCCAGGGTGCAAAGCTGCGCCAGACTTCAACCTCGAAAAGCTCTTGGTCCTTGCGCAACAGAATTATTTCGACGGTCTCATAGATAGTGCGCGTCGCCCGACCTGGTGCATAACGATCCAAATCCAGCGGGCATCCCGACTTTAGCACTTCAGCCGCGCGCGGGCCCACCAATGTCAGACACACCGCGCGTTCGCTGATGTCGGTAATCGATACCGGCAGGCCTTCTCCTTGGGAAATTGAAGTGCCCGCAGGCGCGCGCAGCAACCATTCGTCCGGGCCAAGGCAGGCGATGCCGTCTTGCGTCTCGCCAATCGCAGTGGGGACACTCGCGCCAAGCAATGCCTCAAGCGATTGCGCCTTGCGCGCCCGCAGCGAATAGCGCGCCATTGATTCGGCAAGGCTGATCGTGACACCGTCGCCGATGAAGGCTGCGGTCGATACCGGATCGGTGCGCGGCAGAGCTTCAGACATTGAGCCGCGCCCCTTCCGGGTCATGGAACACCATGCTGCTGACTTTCACGCTCAAAGTTCGCCCAGGCATGGGGACATAGAGAGTTTCGCCCAGCCGCTGTTGCCCGCCGGCGACCATAGCCAGCGCGATCGAGCGGCCGAGGGCTTCGCTCCAATAGGAGGAAGTGACATGGCCGATCATCTTCATCGGAATGGATTGCTTGGGATCAGCAACGATCTGCGCACCTTCCTCGAGCACCAGATCGGCATCATCGGTCAGCAGCCCGACCAGCTGCTTGCGCCCGGAAGCAACGATGTTAGGCCGGGCAAGCGAGCGCTTGCCAACGAAATCGGACTTCTTTTTGCCCACCGCCCAGTCGAGCCCCGCGTCAAACGGGGTCACTGTGCCATCAGTATCCTGGCCAACGATGATGAAGCCCTTTTCGGCGCGCAGGACGTGCATTGCCTCGGTGCCATATGGCGTAATGCCATAAGCCTTGCCCGCCGCCATCAGGCGCTCCCACAAGGCCCGGCCGTAAGCGGCAGGCACGTTGATCTCGAAGCCAAGTTCGCCGGTAAAGCTGACCCGGAACAGCCGGGTCGGAATACCCAAGATCGTCCCTTCGCGGATCGCCATATGCGGGAAGGCTTCGGCTGATAGATCGATGCCATCGACCAGCGGTTCAAGCAGCCGCCTCGCATCCGGACCCTGCAGGGCAATCACTGCCCATTGCTCGGTAGTGCTGGTCAGCCAGACATCGAGGTCAGGCCATTCGGTCTGGAGATAATCCTCCATCATGTTGAGCACCCGCGCCGCGCCACCGGTGGTCGTGGTCAGATGGAATCGGTCCGGGGCCAATCGGGCGGATACCCCGTCATCGGTGATGAAACCGTCTTCGCGCAGCAGCAGGCCATAGCGGCAGCGCCCCGGCTCGAGTGCCTTCCACGGGTTGGTATACATGCGGTTGAGAAACTCTGCCGCATCCGTGCCAACGACTTCGATCTTGCCAAGCGTCGAAGCGTCGAAAATCCCGACTGATGAACGAACTGCGCGGCATTCCCGGTTCACTGCAGCCAGCATATCCTCCCCGCCCTGCGGGAAGTAACGCGCGCGGCGCCACTGTGCGACCAGCTCGAACACCGCGCCGTTTTGCTCGGCCCATCCATCGATATTGGTCTTGCGGACCGGT
>JANLSP010000616.1:0-5042 GCA_031362485.1 Novosphingobium sp. | reverse complement strand
TGTCAGACCGCGCAGTTCGCCCAGCCAATCGACCCTTTTGTCTGTTACGGATTCTTTGTCCGCCTCCGTTTGCTGCGGAGGAGGAATAGACTCATCACTCACAACTTGCGCGCCTCGATAATGACGAATGCCTGCGCCCATGGGTGGTCGTCCGTGAGCGTCAGATGAACCACCGCCTCATGGCCCGGCGGAGTGATCGCTGCAAGCCGCGCTGCGGCTCCACCGGTCAGCGCCAGGGTCGGCGCGCCGCTTTTCATGTTCACCACGCCGATGTCCTTCATGAAAACGCCTGCCTTGAAGCCGGTGCCAACAGCTTTGGAAAAGGCTTCCTTGGCGGCGAATCGCTTGGCGTAAGTCCCGGCCTTCGTAAATGGGCGTTTGCCGGCTTTGGCCCGTTCGGTTTCGGTGAACACGCGGTTTTCAAACCGCTCACCAAAACGGTCGAGTGAATTCTGGATACGCTCGATGTTGCAAAGGTCTGATCCGATGGCGATGATCATGGCGCTCACACCGCTCCCAGTGCCATGAACAGCACCAGCGCCAGCGGGAATGGCAGCAGTGCCAGACCCCAGCCGTCCTTGCGCTTGCCGCACCGCCACTGGCGCAGCGCAAAGAGGCCGCAGGCGATCACCAGCAGCACTGGCAGTGCGAGCGCAGCGGTATCGAGCAGTGAAGGCGTGTGTCCCTGTGCCAGCGAGCGGGTCATGCTCCAGCTGAACAGCGAAAACAGCAGGGCAATGGCAAGTTCTGCGGCCAGGAGGGCGATTAGTCCGATCGGCTTTTCCGGATTCATTGGAGCTCCTTCACCGCGCAGCATCCATAAGTTCGCGCATCCGGCGGATGCTGGCCTCCAGCCCGCAGAAGATCGCCTCGCCGATCAGGTAATGCCCGATGTTGAGCTCGGCGAGCTGTGGGATCGCGGCAACGGGCTGGACATTGGCGAACGTCAAGCCATGCCCGGCATGCGGCTCGATGCCGTTTTTTGCGGCGAGCGCGGCCATGTCAGCGAGCCGATTCAATTGCGCCGCACGGGCCTCGCCTTCTGCATGAGCATAATCGCCGGTGTGAAACTCGACCACGGGAGCGCCGAGTTGCATCGCCGCCTCGATCTGGCGCGGGTCCGGGCCGATGAACAGGCTGACGCGGATGCCGGCATCGTGCAGTCGGGAGACAATCGGGGCAATGCGGTTATGCTGGCCGGCGGCATCGAGCCCGCCTTCGGTCGTCCGCTCCTCGCGGCGCTCAGGCACAATGCAGGCCGCGTGCGGCTTGTGGCGCAGCGCGATCTCCAGCATCTCGTCGGTTGCTGCCATCTCGAAGTTCAGCGGCAGTCCGGTTGCCGCCTGGATGCGCGCAATATCTTCGTCGCGGATGTGGCGACGGTCCTCGCGCAGGTGACAGGTGATGCCGTCGCCGCCGGCCGCCGCGACGATCTCGGCCGCGCGCACCGGATCGGGATGATCGCCGCCGCGCGCGTTGCGGATCGTCGCAACGTGGTCGATGTTGACGCCCAGTCTCAAGGTTCGGGACGTTGCAGGAGTCACGTCTTGGCCCTGCTGCCAGGCTTTGTTGCTGGAATTGCGGCGAGGGCAGGGGGCACTTCGTCGGCGGCATATGTCGGGAAATTGAGCGCAATCAGCGGAAAGAACGGTACGCCGATGTCTACCGATCCGCCCGAACGATCAATCAGCGCGGCGGCCGCGATGACCGTGCCGCCTTCAGCTTCCACTGCCGCAATTGCTTCGCGCGACGAGAGCCCGGTGGTGATGACATCCTCGACCAGCAAAATTTCCTCGCCCGGCGTAATCGAAAATCCACGCCGCAGCTCGAATGTGCCCTCGGGTCGTTCGACAAAGATTGCCTCGGTGCCCAGCGCGCGCGCCATTTCATGGCCGATGATCAGCCCGCCCATTGCGGGCGAGACCACTTTGGTAATCTGCTTGCGCAAGGCCCGCGGCAACTTGCGGGCAATTGCCTCGGCAAGGCGCGACGCGCGCATCGGGTCCATCAGCACGCGGGCGCATTGCAGGTAGTGGCCGCTGTGACGACCGGAGGAGAGCAGGAAGTGCCCTTCCAGCAGGGCATCGCAGCTGCGAAATTCGGCTAGAACATCTTCTTCCTGCATGGTCGCATCATTCTTTCACGGATTAAACAGGCGCTCTGCGGCGGGCTTTTCCACCACGGAAAAAATATCCCCTAGAGGCGCTTGAGGTGCCTCGCAAGCGCGCGTATAGGCCGCGCCAGAAGGTGATATGACGGGGTCCGCTCCGGCTTTTGCCTTAGGGCATTAGGGGGCAGTCTCTGGTGTCTGCAACGTTAGAGCGAGAACATAAGATAATGACACCAGGCGAATTTGCCCGTTCGGCGGGCATGATGGTCAAGATGCCGATGGGCGCATTGGCCCTGTTGCTCGCGCCGGGGCTTGCCCTGGCACAGGCCGCTGCACCCGTCGCTGCGGCGGCAGACCGGTTCACGGTGGCGCCGGGCGGCTATGTGCCGATGAAACCGACCCCAGGCATTGGCATGCCGGTCGATGGCGGGATCGGTCTGCAGACGCAGTTCTCGCCGACCGGGCACTATGCCCGCTGGATGCACGACGTTCCGCTGATGATTATCGTAGTCGCCATGTCTTTGCTGGTGCTCGGGCTGCTGCTCTGGGTGGTTGTGCGCTATAACAAGCGCGCAAATCCGGTAGCCTCGAAGAACAGCCACAACACAACTATCGAAGTGCTATGGACCCTGCTTCCGGTGCTGATTTTGGTTGCCATCGCAGTGCCCTCGATTGACCTGCTGGCCAAGCAGTTCAAGCCGGCACCGGGCACAGCGCTGACCATCAAGGCCACTGGCAACCAATGGTTTTGGACTTACACCTATCCCGACAATGGCGGCATTGAGGTCGTTTCGAACATGCTGAAAGAGCAAGGCGACTCCTCGCTCAAGCCTGGCGACCGCTTCCGCACTGACGATGACGGCCCAATGCAGCTTGCCGCCGACTACCGCATGGTCGTGCCAGCCGGCGAACCAATTCGCATGCAGATCACTGCCTCCGACGTGATACACGCATTCGCCGTTCCCTCGCTGTGGTTCAAGCTCGATGCTGTGCCGGGGCAGATCAACGAGAAGGTGTTGTTCATCGAAAAGCCGGGCGTCTATTATGGCCAGTGTTCAGAACTGTGCGGCGTGCGTCACGGCTATATGCCGATTGTCGTCGAGGCATTGCCCCGGCCGCAGTTCAATGCCTGGGTGATGTCGCAATCGGGCGGGGCCATCGATGGTATGCCCAAACCTGTGGAAGCGCCAGCCGCCGCTCCGGCTGCCGCAGCTTCCGGGGCACCCGCTCCGACTGTTGTTGTACCCCCGGCGCCTGCCGCACCCGCCACTCCGGCGCCCGCCGCCTAAGCCCGCATTCAGAAACAAGGTTCGCAAGTCATGGCTACTACTGCCCCAGTCAGCTTCAAGGCCCACGGCGACGACCACGGCCACGCCCACCACGATCACGATCACAAGCCGGGATTCTTCGCCCGCTGGTTCATGTCCACCAATCACAAGGACATCGGCACGCTCTATCTGCTGCTCGCGGTGTTCGCCGGGATCGTAGGCGGTGCATTCTCGGGCATGATGCGCCTCGAGTTGGCGCATCCAGGCATCCAGTATCTCGATTTCTTCGCGACTATGTTCGGTGCAGTGAATCCGAATTTTGACCAGGCACTGCATACCTGGAACGTGCTGATCACGGCGCACGGCCTGATAATGGTGTTTTTCATGGTCATGCCCGCAATGATCGGCGGGTTTGGCAATTGGTTCGTGCCGCTGATGATCGGCGCGCCGGACATGGCTTTTCCGCGGATGAACAACATCTCGTTCTGGCTGACTTTCGCCGGTTTCTGCTCGCTGCTGACTTCGGCTTTTGTGCCGGGTGGTCTGGGCAACGGCGCTGGCACCGGCTGGACGGTCTATGCGCCGCTGTCGACCAGCGGGTCACCCGGATACTCGGTGGATTTCGCCATTTTCTCGCTTCACCTCGCCGGTGCCGGCTCGATCATGGGTGCGATCAACTTCATCACCACTATCTTCAATATGCGCGCGCCGGGTATGACGCTGCACAAGATGCCACTGTTCGTCTGGTCGGAACTGGTCACTGCGTTCCTGCTGCTGCTCTCGCTGCCCGTCTTGGCAGCGGCGATCACCATGCTGCTGACCGACCGCAATTTCGGCACGACCTTCTTCGATGCCGCCGGCGGCGGTGATCCGGTGCTATATCAGCACCTGTTCTGGTTCTTCGGCCATCCCGAGGTCTACATCATGATCCTGCCCGGCTTCGGCATGATCAGCCAGATCGTCTCCACCTTCTCGAAAAAGCCGGTGTTTGGCTATCTCGGCATGGCCTATGCCATGGTGGCGATCGGCGTGGTCGGCTTCGTCGTCTGGGCGCACCACATGTACACCACCGGCATGAGCGTGAACACGAAGATGTATTTCACGGCTGCGACGATGGTCATCGCGGTGCCGACCGGGATCAAGATTTTCTCATGGATCGCGACCATGTGGGGCGGAAGCCTTGAGTTCAAATCGCCCATGGTCTGGGCGATGGGCATGATCTTCTTGTTCACTGTCGGCGGTGTTACTGGCGTGGTGCTGGCCAACGGCGGTGTCGACGATGTGCTGCATGATACCTATTATGTGGTCGCGCACTTCCACTACGTGCTCTCGCTCGGCGCCGTCTTCTCGCTCTTCGCTGGCTGGTATTACTGGTACGGCAAGATGTGGGGGAAAGCCTATAACGAGCTGTTCGGCCAGCTGCATTTCTGGTTCTTCTTCGTCGGGGTCAACATCCTGTTCATGCCGATGCACTTCCTGGGCTTCCAGGGGATGCAGCGGCGCGTCCCGGATTATGCCGACGCCTTCTCCCACTGGAACCAGGTCGCCAGTGCCTGGGGCTATTCGATCATGGGGATCGGGATGATCTTCTTCTTCGTCGGCATCATCTGGTCACGGATCGCCGGCAAGAAGGCGGAAGCCAATCCCTGGGGCGAAGGCGCGAC
>JANLSP010000605.1:0-7915 GCA_031362485.1 Novosphingobium sp. | reverse complement strand
CCAGTGCCCGCTCAAGCTCGCCGACCGATACGATATCGCCGCCGTATCCTTCGCCCGCGAGCACCTTGAGCACCGCCAGATTGGGGTTGGCTTTCATTGCATAGGCGAGATGGATGCGCGGTAGCGCGGCGAACGCCTCGCGGAACACCCGCGCATGGCGGATCAACGTGGCGCGCGAATAGACATAGACCGGCGTGCCGACCGCCTCAGCGATGATCGACAGCGGCACGTCCTCGGCGTGAAGTTCGCCGTTCCTGAGTGTGAAATGGTCCATGTGATCCCGAAACTGAAACAGGTGCTTGGAAGCATTGATTGCCGGGGAGCTATTCCTTCGGCGGCAGCGAGAACGGGTCGTCCTTACGTTCCTCGGAACGTTTTCGCAGCTCTACGCTGCGTTCCGGCGCGGCCTGCGGGGTCGAAGCGAGCAGTTGATTTGCAGTAGGCTGGGAATCGCGACCATAAGCAGCAACGGGCAGCGTCTTGCCAGCTTGCGGCTTCAGGTCAGCGCGAACCCCGCAGGCGGCCAGCGCCAGCGCGAGTGACAGGACAGCAATCGGCTTCAACATGGCCCTACTCCAGCCCGAGCGCATGCCGCGCTTCGGCAATCCGCTTTTCTACTTCATCCGGCGCGGTTCCGCCATGGCTGGAGCGCGCAGCGACGGAAGCCTCGACCGAAAGCCCGACGAATACACGCTCGTCAATCCGGGCATCAATGGCCTGAAGGTCAGCCAGAGGCAGCACATCGAGCGCAATGCCCCGGCTCTCGGCCAGCTTGACCGCTGCGCCGGTGATATGGTGCGCCTCGCGGAACGGAATGTCGGCTTCGCGCACCAGCCAGTCAGCCAGATCGGTGGCAGTGGCATAGCCCAGCTCGGCAGCGGCGCGCATTCGCTCGGTGCGGAAAGTCGCGCCCTTGACCATGCCGGTCATCGCGGCAAGGCTCAGGCCCAGCAGACCTGCGGCCTCGAACACCGGCGGCTTGTCATCCTGCATGTCCTTGGAATAGGCAAGTGGAAGCCCCTTCATCGTCATCATCAGCGACGTGAGGCAACCGGCGATCCGTCCTGAATGGCCGCGCACCAGCTCGGCGGCGTCCGGGTTCTTCTTTTGCGGCATGATTGAGCTGCCGGTCGACAGCGCGTCCGGCAGGACGATGAAGCCAAAAGGCTGGCTCGCCCAGATGATCATTTCTTCCGCCAGCCGCGACAGATGCAGCGCGCACTGCGTGGCGGCCATCAGATAATCGAGCGCGAAATCGCGGTCTGAGACGGAATCGAGGCTGTTGGCCGTTGGCATCGCGAAGCCGAGCGCCTTGGCCGTCATGTCGCGATCGATCGGAAACCCGGTCCCCGCCAGCGCCGCCGCGCCCAGCGGGCACTGACTGGCGCGAGCGTGGGCATCGACGAAGCGCGAACGGTCGCGCTGGAGCATCTCGTAATAGGCCATCAGGTGATGGCCGAGCGTGACCGGTTGCGCGGTCTGCAGATGGGTGAAGCCGGGCATGATGCTGCTGGCATGTGCGCCCGCCTGATTGACCAGTGCGACCTGCAGCGCGCCGAGCGCAGCATCGGCGACAAGGCAAGCTTCGCGCACCCACAGCTTGAAATCGGTCGCCACCTGATCGTTGCGGCTGCGCCCTGTATGCAGCCTGCCTGCCACCGGTCCGATCAATTCAGCCAGCCGGCTTTCTGTGGTCATGTGGATATCTTCGAGGTCCCAGTTTTCGGGCACGCCGCTGGCCTCATATTCCGCGGCAACTTTGTCGAGCCCCCCGGCGATCGCCGCGGCATCTTCGGCCGAAACAATGCCCTGCTTGCCCAGCATGGCAACATGCGCCTTACTCGCGGCGATGTCCTGACGCCACAATGCCTTGTCGAACGGGATCGAGGCATTTATCTCACGCATGATCGCCGACGGGCCGGCTGCGAACCTTCCGCCCCACATGACATTGGAGCCACCCTTGCTGTCGCCCCCATCAATAACTGGCCGCTCGCTCACTGCTGCTATCCTCGTTCTGGCCCTCGGGGCCGCAGGCTGCGATAGGGAAACTGCCAAGCAGGCGCAACCGCAGGCTGCGCCCACAGGCGCACAGCCTGCCGCCAAGCTCGATCGCAGCAAGCGCGGAACGGCCCTTCCGGCGATCACCGTGCAAGAGGCGGGCGGCAAGACGCTCACTCTGGCCAGCCTCAAGGGCAAGCCAGCATTGATCAACCTCTGGGCTACCTGGTGCGCGCCTTGCGTGGTAGAATTGCCGACGCTCAACGCTCTGGCCAATCGCGCTGACCTGAACCTGTCAGTGATCACTGTGTCGCAGGACATGGGCGCCCCGGAAAAGATCCAGCCC
The DNA here is from genome assembly GCA_031362485.1 of Novosphingobium sp. Taxonomy (GTDB): domain Bacteria; phylum Pseudomonadota; class Alphaproteobacteria; order Sphingomonadales; family Sphingomonadaceae; genus Novosphingobium. Next base: position 5,571 of record JANLSP010000605.1, on the reverse strand, counting down.
TTCCTTGACCAGCGCGGCCTTGCCCAGTTGCCCGCTTGGCTCGACGCCAAGGGCGATCTTGCATTTCACTACGGTGTGCAGACCCTGCCAGCGACAATCCTCTATGACGCAGAGGGCAAGGAGGTGTGGCGCTACACCGGCGAGCGCGATTGGGGGAGCGAAGAATCGATGGCTCTGCTCGCGCAAGGCGGCGCGCGCTGATGGCTACGCAGGCCAAGCCACCAGCGCGCCGCATGGGGCCGCGTGATTCGGAAAGTTCCCTGCAATTGCTGGACGCGGCCGAGCGCGTGCTGCGCAACGAAGGCTATGGCGCGATCTCCTCGCGCCGTGTGGCCGAGGAAGCCGGCCTCAAGCAGCAACTGGTCTATTATTATTTCCAGTCGATGGAGGAACTGCTGCTCGCCTGCTTTCAGCGGCGAACCGCAAGAGCGCTGGCCAAGCTCGCGGAAGATGCCGCGAGCGCACATCCGGTGCGGGCAATCTGGAACACACTCAGCAATGCGTCAGATGGCAAACTTTCGTTCGAATTCATGGCGCTGGCAAACCACAACGAAGCCATCCGGCTCGAGATTTCCCGATTCGTTGCACAGGCGCGTGCCATCGAGGCAGAAGCCTTTGTTCAGCGCATGGCCAGCGGTGCCGATTTGGGTCCAATTCTCCCGGCTGCTGCCGCCTTCCTGCTCTCAAGCAGTGCACTGATGCTCGGACGCGAGGCAGCAACTGGCATCGATACTGGCCATCCGGAAATGAGAGATCTCATCGATCGTGTGCTCATTGCACTCGATTGACCGGCCGAGCACAATCTGCTAACAAAGTGATCAGCAACCGGAGATGCTGTCATGAGCGAACTCTATTCCATTCCCATCATTTCCCGCGGCCGGATCATCGAGCCCGGCGAGGGGGCAGTGGAATACAGCGGCAGGGGTGGTGCGCGGTTCCGCACACCAGACCCGCACAAATACATCCACGACCTCGTGCTGGGCAATCCGGCGCACTTGCGCGACCTGATGGACTGCCCGGTGAAGGACATCGTCGCCTTTCTGGCCGAAGTTGGCCGGCGCCTGCGCCTTGATGACAATCCCTTCCTGCAGGAAAGCTTTGCCCTCGCGCTTCAAGCGGGTGGGCTGGCCGAACCGATCCTGCGCGGGGTCTATGACGGCCTGCCGCGCATGTTTGATCCTGACACCATGCTGGCGCTGGCGGAAAAATCTGTCGGCATAGCCTATCTCGACGGCTGGGTGGCGAGCGACGAGCCCAACGAGAACTGCCGTGTTCGCGCTGTGGGCACGCGCCAGTTGCACATCACCGCCGGCAACGTTCCGGTCGTTGCCGCGCTGACCATTGTGCGCGGCGCGCTCACCAAGAGCGACGTGTTGATCAAGGCGCCGTCGAACGATCCGTTGACTGCCAATGCCATCGCCCGCTCGCTGATTGAGGTCGACGCCAGCCACCCGGTTACCAAGCATGTCGCAGTCGCCTACTGGAAGGGCGGCGACGAGGAGATGGACCGGCAGATTGTCCGTGTCAGCCGCATCGACAAGATAACCGCATGGGGGGGCATGTCTTCGGTCAAGCACATCCAGAAGTTCCTCACCCCGGGCATCGATCTGACCGCGCTCAATCCCAAGTTCTCGATGTCGGTTATCGGCCATGAGGCATTGTTAAGCGATGCGGCGATGACAGAGGCCGCAACCGGCATCGCGGTCGTCTCGGGGTTCTACAACCAGACCGCCTGCGCCAACACGCGCATCGTCTATGTCGAGAGCGATACCGACGACGAATCCATCGAAAAGCTGATTGCGCTCGGCGGCAAGATAATCGCCGCCTATGCCAAACTGCCGCCAGTGATCTCAACCGCCCTTCCCTGCCCGAATTCCGATCTCGAAGCGGAAATGCAGGCCATCGCGCTCGACGATGATTTCTACCACGTGGAAGGCGATACGGTCTCAGGCGGAGTGATTATTTCCAAGTTCTCTGACCGCGTCGATTTCTTCGGGTCACTGAACAACCGTGTGATCAACATCGTGCCGATGGCCGACCTCGCCGAAGTCGCGAAATGGTGCGACGACACGACACAGACCGTGGGCGTCTATCCTGAGAGCCTGCGCAATCGCCTCCTTGACCTGTTCGCTCTTTCAGGGGTTCAGCGCATGGTTTCGCTGTCAGGAGGGGATGCGATGCAGGTGTTCCACGACATGCACACCCTGCCCCCCGGCATGCCGCATGACGGCATTGAACCGCTGCGGCGCAACGTGCGCTGGGTGATCGACCAGCGCGCGCCCGAAGACGCGGCGCTGGCAATTGCGGCGGAATAACAGCTAGCGGACCTGAACCACCCCCTCAGCGGAGCTGCACGACCCCCTCAAGGGAGCTGCACGAACACCTCAGCGGAGCTGCACCACATTGTCCGGCAGCCGCACCCGGCGGGTGCCCATGTACTGGCTGGCCATCGGCTCGTCGGAAACATCGACCAATACGGCAACGCCGAAACCGTTAAACCCGGTGCGCATCGCCGCGCCATAGGCGCCGAGCATGCCAATCTCGATATAGTCACCGGGGCCGACATCGCCGGGCAGCTCAAACGGACCGTCCATGTGGTCCATGTCATCACAGGTAGGGCCGAAAAAGCTGAACGGAGTGGTCTCGACTGGCTCGCTATCGCGCAGCAGCCGTACCGGGAAGCGCCAGCCCACGTGCGCCGCATCAAACAGCGCCCCATAAGCGCCATCGTTGATGTAAAGCTCACGGCCGCGGCGCTTTTCGACGCGCACGATCAGCGATGAGTACTCCGCGCACAGTGCCCGGCCCGGCTCGCACCACAGCTCCGACGAATAGGATACCGGCAGCGATTCGGCCGCGCGGTGGATCGCGCCGAAATAGTCTTCCAGCGGCGGGGCTTCCATGCCGGGATAGATCGACGGAAAACCGCCGCCGACATCGACGATATCGACAGTGACCGAGGCATGGACGATTGCCGCGCGAACCCGCTCCAGCGCCTGGACATAGGCAAACGGGGTCATCGCCTGGCTACCGACGTGGAAGCAGATGCCAAGGCAATCCGCGACCTGGCGCGTCGCCTGCAGCAGCGGCGCGGCGTCGGCCAGATCGATACCGAACTTGGAAGCGAGGCTGATCTCTGAATATTCCGAACTGACGCGCAGTCGAACGCACAGCGACAGATCCTCAGCGGCATCGCCAGATTCGTTGGCCGTGGCCGCCACGATCTTGTCCAATTCTTCCTGCGTATCCAGGCTGAAGGTGCGCACACCGTGGACCTGGTAGGCCTCGGCAACCGCCGCCGCCGGCTTCACCGGGTGCATGAAGCACAATACTGCCTCTGGCAGCACTTCGCGCACAAGCCTCACTTCGGAAATCGAAGCAACGTCATAATGCGTAATTCCCGAATCCCACAGCACGCGCAGAAGATCAGGCGAGGGATTCGCTTTCACTGCAAAGAGCGACTTGCCCGGAAACTTCTCGACGAAGAAACGGGCGGCACGCGCGGCAGCGTGTGGGCGATTGAGAATAACGGGTTCGTCGGGCGAAAAGGCGCGAACTACAGCCGATGCGTCAGGATGGATGTGCAATTCAAGGGACCCCCAATAGGCCTTTCGGCCAGGTAACACGAAGACGAGGCTGCCTTGCGGTTATTGGAAGTCCCCATGGGGCAGCGGAGGTGCCTATAAACGCGCTTTGATGAACTGCAAGTGAAAATCCGCCCCGGCAAAAAGAGTCACTTCAGCCCTTGAATTCCACCTGCGGCACTGCGCCGACGCTGGCGCGCTCGCTGTCGGCCAGCTCGTTGAAAGCAAACGGCTGGAATCCGAACATTCCTGCGAACAAAACCGCCGGAAAACTCTCCCGCGCAGCGTTGTAATTGGCACTCGCGGCGTTGAGCGCGCGGCGTGCGGCGGCCAATTTGTCTTCGGTTTCCGCCAGCTCGCCTTGCAATGCCTGGAAGTTGGCGCTCGCTTTCAGCTCGGGATAGGCCTCGCCCAGCGCCAGCAGGTTGCCTAGCGCACCCGCAAGCTGCCGCTCCGATTCGGCCGAGCCATCGCTCGCGGCACGATTGCGCGCTGCGATGACTTGCTCGAACGTGTCCTGTTCGTGGGTCGCATAGCCCTTCACCGTGCTCACCAGATTGGGGATAAGGTCATTGCGCTGGCGCAGCTGTGCATCGATGTCCGCATTCCCTTGCCGGCAGGTCTGGCGCAGGCCAACAAGCCGGTTATAAATGCCGATCAGGATCAGGCCGAGCACGACCACGATGGCGATGAAGACGATGAAACCCATGATGACTGCTCCCCCGCAGGATTTGAGCGGCCATCGCTATCACCTTGCTCGCGGCAGGCAAGCGCAATGATCGCGGCGCCCGATGCCGACACGCTGCTGGCCGGAGAGCTTGGCACGTGGCTCGCTAGCCAGAATGCCGACCGTGCTGCGGCCAAGGCCAAAGCCGCAAAGCGACAGAAAATAGGCGTTGCTGCTGCCTGCGTGGTGGCCTTCGTGATTATCCTGTTCAATCCATCCAGCATCGGCACGGCATTGCAATTCGGCTTTTTCGTCGGCGCTGCCGGCTTCGGCTGGGCTGCGCTTGCACGTATGCCGATGCTCAATCGGCTCAAGACCGGGATCAACGGCGCGATCGCCCGCGCGCTCGAGCTTGAATACAGCGCCAGCGTGAGCCCCGGAAAAGCGTTCGAGCGGGCCAAGACTTTTCAGCTCGTCCCCAGCTATGACAACAGTTCGTTCGAGGACATGTGGTGGGGCGTGCTGGGAACCCAGCCGTTCACCCTGCATGAAGCCAAGCTCACTGAAACGCGCGGCTCAGGCAAGAACCGCCGCACCGTGACGGTTTTCGCCGGCAGCATCATGACGGTGGGCTTTACCCGCCCGTTTCAGGGCACGACGCTGATCGAGCGCGAATCTCGGCACAAGGGCTTCTTTGGTGGCGCAAAGGACAGCATCAGCCTGGGCGGGGTCGATCTCGCCAGGGTTTCCATGGTCGATCCGCGTTTCGAGGATGCTTTCACGGTCTGGACCAATGACGGGGTCGAGGCGCGCTATCTGGTGCACCCCGACTATGCCGAGCGGCTCGCCGCTGTCGAGGCTGCCTATGCCGGCAAGAACATCCGCGCACTGTTCCACGACGGCGACCTCACCATTGCTCTGGAAACCGGCGATATGTTCGAAAGCGGCTCGCTAGATGCCAGTGACGACCGCGCGCTGCTGGAGCGCACAATAGCCCAGTTTACGGCGCTCACCGACCTTGCCGCCCGGCTCAATGAGCGCGAGCGGGCGAGTTTCAACTGAGGCATCAGCTCAATCGGGCGCGGAATTCCTCCCAGCCGAACGTTCGCACGCATTCGAGCAGGTCAGTATCCGAATCCCACAGCCAGATCGAAGGCAACGGCACGCCGTTGAAGGTGGTCGTCTTGACCATCGAATAGTGCGCCTGATCGAGGAAGGCGATGCGCTGGCCAGGCTCGGTTGGCACTGGCAGGCGGTAGTCACCAATGACATCGCCCGCGAGGCAGGAGGGGCCACCAAGGCGGACGGCACCCTGCTGCG
>JANLSP010000562.1:0-3879 GCA_031362485.1 Novosphingobium sp. | reverse complement strand
GCAAGATCGCCGCAGTCACCGGCGCTGCCTCGGGTATTGGACGCGCGACGGCAAAAACGCTGGCCGAGCTTGGCGCCGAGGTGTTGCTGCTCGACCGTGATCTTGCGGGTGCCGAGGTCGCAGCGGCGGCAATCTCGGCGTCCGGGGGCAAGGCCAGTGCTCACGCGCTTGATGTCACCAGCGAGGCTGAATGGCAGGCGGTCGGGCAAATGATCGAACAGCGCTTTGGCCGGCTCGACGTGCTGGTCAACAGCGCTGGCATCGCCACTTTCGACCGGGTCGACGAAGCGATGTTCGAAACCTATCGCCGCGCTTTCGCGATCAATGTCGAAGGCTCGCTGCATGGCATGGCGATGGCGCTGGGCTTCATGCGTACGGCGGGCAAAGGGGCCGTGGTCAACATCGCCTCGACCGCCGCGCTCAAGGGAAACCCGGCCATGGCCAGCTACGGCGCAAGCAAGTCGGCCATCGCGCACTACACCCGCAGCGCCGCTTGCGAACTTAATCGCGCAGGGCTCGATGTGCGGGTTAATGCGGTGATGCCCGGCTTCACCGAGACGGCGATGGCGCAAGCGGTCTATGACCGGTTTGACGATAAATTGGGCGGACGCGCGGCAACGATGCAGGCGTTCTCCAGCGGCCGCGCGGCGGACCCTCAGGAGATCGCCAACCTGGTGGTGTTTCTGGCCTCTGACCGGGCGAGCTTCATTTCTGGTTCGGTGATTGCCGCCGACCGGGCGCAGTCAGCGTAAATATGCCCCGGTGAGGGGAGTTTTTACAGCCCTAAGAGTTTCGCCGCATTATCATGCAGGAACTTGGGCCAGACTTCTCCCTTTAAGCGCACCTGGTCCATTTCGGCAAAGATCCGGCTCAGCTCCAGCCCCATCGGGAAATAGCCGCCGTAGAGCACTTTGTCGGCGCCGCGCGAATTGGCGAACTTGATGATCGCCTCGGGCCAGTATTTCGGCGCGAAGGCGCTGGTCGAGTAATAGATGTTGGGCCATTTCAGCAGGAGTTTGACCGCCAGATCGACATCCGGCTCGGCGCCGTGGCGCATCACCATCTTGAGCTCGGGCAGATCATAGGCGACCTCGTCGAGATGGCCGACCCATTGCGGACGCATCGGAATGCGCGGGCCGGGCACGCCGACATTGATGAAGATCGGCAGGTCCAGCTCAATGCATTTGGCGTAGATCGGATAGGCGAGCTTGCTGTTGATCGGCACCGGTGGCTGCTGGCCTGAGGGGAAGAACGAGACACCCTTGATTTTTCCTTCGGCATGCTCGCGGTGGATCAGCCGCACAGCGTCCATTCCCGTGTTGGGGTTGATCGGGCGAATGGCGACGAAACGGTCGGGATAGCGCCGCATGGCTTCTTCGGCGCGGTCGTCGGACATGTGGATCACGCCGACGCGAATGTTGTGCGCGTCCATCTGCGCCACCGTTTCGGCAATCGAATCGAGCCGGTTGTCCGCCTCGCCGATCTCCTCGGGAATATCCTTGAACATGTATTCGGCCGGATGCCGCTGCCAGTCGCCCTTGGTGCTGGCGACGCCCATCTGGTGGGTGTCGCGAAAGCCGATCAGCGTGTCGATCGCGGCAATCTCGCGTGGGCGGGGCATGTTGGATGTTCCTTTCGGCTTGCGAGTCAGCGCTCGCTAATGCAACAGGGCATGTGTATTGGCAAGCAAGGCTTCCGGAGCGCACCTGTGAACTTCGATTACACTGACGACCAGAAAGCACTGAAGGACGAGGCGCGCAAGTTCCTCGTCGCGGTCTCGCCCCTGACAGTCGCGCGCGGAGTTCTCGACGCACCCGAAGCAGGTCACGATGCGGCGCTGTGGGCGCGGGTCGGCGAGCAAGGCTGGTGCGGCGCGGCTATCCCGGAGCAGTATGGCGGTCTGGGGCTGGGCTATGTCGAGTTGAGCGCGTTGGCCGAGGAACTGGGCCGGGCTGTGGCGCCTGTGCCGTTCGCCTCAAGCGTTTATCTGTTTGCCGAGGCGCTGCTGGTGGCGGGAACCGAGGATCAGAAGTCGGCGCTGCTGCCTTTGGTGGCGAGCGGCGAACTGATCGGCACGCTTGCCGTAACCGAAGGGCCGGGGGTGCTGTGGGGCGCGCTGCCGACAACGTGGTTTGAGAATGGCGCGTTGTCGGGCGTCAAGTTGCCGGTGACAGACGGCATGGCAGCGGAACGGGCAGTGGTGCTGGCAAATTCCGACGAAGGACTGCGCCTGTATCTGGTCGATCTCACTGGGCCGGGGGTTACGCGCGAGACGGTTTCGACGCTTGACCCGACCCGCGGCGCGGCGCGGCTGACTTTTGACCGGGCACCGGCGGAGCCGCTTGCGTCCGGCGATGGGCCTGATCAACTCTCATCCATCCATGACCGCGCCGCGATCTTGCTTGCCTTTGAAGCGCTGGGCGGCGCAGACCGCGCGCTGGAAATGGCGCGCGACTATGCTCTGGAGCGCTATGCCTTTGGCCGGCCGATCGGCTCCTATCAGGCGATCAAGCACAAGCTGGCCGACGTTTTCGTGCGCAACGAAGTCGCCCGCGCCAATGCCTATTACGGCGCCTGGGCACTTTCCAGCGATGCGCCGGAGCTGCCGCTTGCAGCCGCCGCTGCTCGCGTTTCGGCATCAGCCGCCTATGCGCTCGCGGCAAAAGAAAACATCCAGACCCACGGCGGCATCGGCTTTACCTGGGAGGCCGATTGCCACTTCTTCTATCGCCGCGCCAAGCACCTCGGCCTGATCCTGGGCGCGCCGCGCGAATGGAAGCGCAAATTGGCCGACCGTCTGGAAGACCGCCTGGCGATGGAGGCAGCCCCATGAACTTCGAGGACAATCCCGTCGAAGCCGAATACCGCGCCAAGGTCCGCAGCTGGATCGAGGCCAACCGGCCTGACATGTCACACCTGACGCCCGAGGAAAATCGCAACTGGCATCCCGCGCACAAGGAAGTTGCGCGCGCATGGCAGCGCCGCAAGGCGGATGCCGGCTATGCCTGCCTGTCCTGGCCCAAGGACCGCGGCGGGGCCGGCGGCACCCAGATCGAGGAAGCGATCTTCAACCAGGAAGAGGCACGCGCCGGCATCCAGTTCACCTATTTCATGACCGGGCTGCACATGCTGCTGCCGGCGATGATGGAATTCAGCTCCGATCCCGCCTCGCTCGCGCGGGTGCCCCCGGCCGTGCGCGGCGAAGAGATCTGGTGCCAGCTGTTTTCCGAACCCTCCAGCGGTTCGGACTCGGCAGGCATTCGCACGGCTGCCGCCAGAGATGGCGGCGACTGGGTGCTCAATGGCCAGAAAGTGTGGAACAGCGGCGCGCAGATTGCCGACTATGGCATGATTGTCGCCCGCACCGATCCGGAGGTGCCCAAGCACAAGGGTTTGACCGCTTTCTGGCTCGACATGAAGACGCCCGGCGTCGAGGTCCGTCCGATCATGATGATGTCGGGCGACAACGAGCTCAACGAGGTCTTCCTCACCGATGTCCGCATTCCTGACAACCAGCGCGTCGGCGAGGTTGGCGGCGGCTGGAAGGTCGTGATCTCGACCCTGATGAACGAGCGTGCGGCGCTGGGAGCGGGCACGGGGTTGAACTGGCGCGACATCATGGCTTTGGCGCGGCAAGTGCCCTCGTTCGAGGGCAGCGCAATGGATGATCCTGCATTCCGCGAATGGCTCGCCGATCTCTATGTCGATGCCGAGGCGATCCGCCTGCTCTCGTTCCGCACGTTGACAGCGCTGTCGCACGGCAAGACGCCGGGGCCGGAAGGTTCGGCGGGCAAGCTGCTGTGGTCGGGGCTGGGGGGCAATCTCTCGGCCCAGGCGCTCGATATTCTCGGTCATGGCGGGCTGATCGACGACCCGGCC